>JAESUN010000182.1 GCA_016763045.1 Opitutaceae bacterium
ATGTCTTCCGGCGTTTATACAGATTGCCCTTACTGCAGAGGACGAGGCATCGTTAAATCTGCCGCATCTGTCAGCGTCGAACTACAAAGAGAACTCTCAAGCATCGTGAGAAGAATTCGCTCACAGGGCCAAGAGGGAAATCTCTCACTGCGCATTTTGGTGAACCCCACGGTGATTGACAGGCTCCGAAAAGAAGATGCAGACCTCCTCGTAAAACTGGAGAAATTATTTAACATTCACCTAACCTTCCGGGCTGACCCCAATTATCACGTCGAAAATTACAAAATCCTCGACGCCGAAACAGGCAAGGAAATGAAATAAGCTTTTTGCTAAAAGGCCGGGCTCACCAGAGCTCGGTCTTTTTTTTGTCACGACGACTCTGTTGTTTCTTCGGAATACTAGAGCGTCAGGGAAGGAATGCACCAGATTGGTACTCGGTTGAGTACCTCGCTCGGGTTTTTACAGCTTTACCATCCTTAAACCCAGGCTGAAATTCCCATTGCATAAACGTTTTGTAGGCGTGTATCTCTAACTCCGGAACATTACAATGTTCGATCTTAAGATCTTTTATTTTGCCTTCTTCATCAATGATGAAAGCTAAGCTAATTTCTCCAAAACGAATCGAACTTTCAGCGACCTCCATCAGTGAGATGGCTTTTAAAACAAGGGGAGGATTAAGCCCCTCCTCTTCATTTATCAATTCTACATGTGGAGGATAAATAACGTAGTTGATCCACACCTTTGTGGAGACAGCTTCCCCATTTTTCATCCCCGGAGTAAACCTCCACTTTCTCACCGTCTTTTTAACAGGCATCCGATGCTCACTATATTCAGAATTTACAATTTTCACTTTTTTAAGTCTTCCTTTTTTATTGACAATGCCACTCAACAGGAGCTTCCCAAAGCGATGATAGCCTTTGATATGCCTCGGATAAAAAGAGTGCCTAGGACGGGGACCCCAACCAGCCTGCTTTAGAGCTTCTTCTTCATCCCCTAAGATAAAAATATAGGGATCTTCTAAGTTTTTAATCTTCGGAGAAACATCAACTAACTCCCCCTCCTGTATGCTCACCCGAATCGGATGAATATATCCTCGATATGTATAGGCACAAGGAATCGCTTCACCGTTTTGCATCAATGGAGTAAACTTCCATTTCATAATGGCATCCACAATAGCATCAGGTAACTCACCTCGAAAAGGAGGGAGGAACTTGAGCTCCATAATTTCTCCCTTTTCGTCTAAGACAAAACCCAACACAACCTCCCCCGCTTGCACATATCCTATCGGTAATTCAGCTAAATCAAGGAAAGTTTTTTCAATCAACTCGGGAGGCACAATCTTACCTTTAAGCCGATTCGAGCTTAACGAACGCCAGGCTCCTTCCGAATCATTTTTCTCGGGCAAATAGTTCCACCCAGATCCGATCTCATCCAGATCACCCAAGAGGCTTTCGGAAGCCACTCCTTCGCACAACGTTAAGGCAAAAAACACAACAATGCTAGCCCATATACCTCTACGAGAAAAACCCCTTGTATCCATAACACTAATTAATGCTCAAAGCCCAGCCCCTAAGCAAGCCTACAGATACAACTCTTATCTCTCCCCGTAGAAATAGTGACGCCGGTATTTCCCAGGAGAGACACTGAACCATTTCCGGAAGGACTGACAAAAAGAAGCCGATGCATTAAATCCGGTCGCGAGGCCAATATGTTTAATCGAATGATCCGTTGAAACAAGAAGTTCTCGCGCTTTATTCAGTCGCAATTTAAGAACCTGTTGATGAGGGCTCGTTCCCATTACCTTTTTAAATTGATCATGCAAGTGGGGCACACTCCAACCGGCAACATGAGCAAGACCATGACTCGTAATCGGCTGATCGATATTTTCCGCAATATAAGTCAAAACCTTTTTCAAGGGAACAGGTAGCGAGGGGGCTTCTTGCCGATGATGATAGCACGTGGCCTGAAAAAGCAATCGGCTAAAAATATACTGCAACAGCATCGATTTATCAAAAGAATCATCAACGAAACACTGAACGGCTTCCCGAGTGAGTTGACGAACCGCTTCAAAATCATTCCAAAAAGAAATCCGAGGAATACGTCGCTCAGACAATCCCTGGCACTCCATCCGCAGCGCCAGGCAACGGTAAGGATTATCCAAGTCACTTCGCCCAATCGTCTCATCTCCTGGAAAATGCCAGAGCAAGGTCCCAGGAATAACTTCCACCCACTTTTCCTCATGCCACACCCATCCTCTCCCACCAGTCAAAAGCTCCACAATCTCACAGCCTTCTGCAACTAGGCTCGGGGTGGGATGATGACCGTATGTCTGATGGAAATGCCCAATAGCAGTCAGTCGATTAGGCAGTGGGAGCGCCGAAAATCCTGACGAAGAGAGAGATAGATGAACCGAATCCTGCACAATGAAATCAGAGGTTTTTTATATTCTATTCAATTGCTTAGCTTCTTTTTATAGGCATTATTTTTCTCAAATTCCAAGGATTTTGATATTTACCCTATGAAAAAAATTCAATTCGGATTCATTGGTGCCGGGAAGATCGTCCATAGTTCTGTCGCCAATATACTAAATCATTCCTCCGCTACTGCGGTAGGCGCTTTTGATCTAAGTGAGGAACGAGTGCGCAGTCTCTGTGATACATTCGACATACCTCATACATATAGCAGCGCAGAAGAGCTTCTCAATAATGCCGAAATCAATGCGGTTTATATAGCGGCTCCCAACAAGTTTCACGCCTCCTATGCGATCCAGGCTCTAAACGCGGGAAAAAACGTCTTTCTCGAAAAACCATTTGCGATGAATGCAACCGAAGCAGAAGAAGTTCTGCAAAAAGCCAAAGAGACCGGACTGGCCTTCATGGTGGGCATGAATCAACGCTATACTCCAGATGCTCAAAGAATCTATTCCTTGGCCCGAAAAGGAATCTTTGAAGACATCCACTACGGAAAAGCTTACTGGTTTCGCCGCGAAGGCATTCCAAAACTGGGAACATGGTTTGGAAACAAAGAATTAGCTGGAGCCGGAGCTATTAACGATATCGGCGTCCATATGCTCGATCTTTGCCTCCATATAATGGGTAATTTCGAACCTACTTCCGTCAGCGGATCTACTTATACCAAATTCGGAAACCGAGGACTGGGAGAAGGCGGCTGGGGAAACTCTGACCGCCAAGATATTCCCTTTGATGTCGACGACCTCTCCACTGCCCTCATCAAAATGAAGAATGGAGCAACCGTTTCTCTGGAAACAACCTGGGCCTGCCATGCGGGCAGTCCCGATCGCATGAACGTCGAAATTTTCGGAACAGAAGCCGGCGCCTCTCTCTATCCAGGTAAACTGTTTTATACAGATCCCTCCACGGGAGAATACTTGATTAAAGAAACGTTGAAAGAACCTTTGATACTCCCTCATTGCGATCGTTTCCACAACTTCATCAATCACTTATTAGAAG
>JAESUN010000025.1 GCA_016763045.1 Opitutaceae bacterium
GGACAGCTAAAGACGGGCCGAGACGTAGCTATTGCAGCTCTACTCGGTGCAGAAGAATTTGGATTTGCCACGGCTCCACTCGTTTCAGTCGGCTGCCTCATGATGCGTGCTTGTCACAAGAACACCTGTCCAGTCGGCATTGCCACCCAGGATCCCAAACTGCGTAAAAACTTCGCAGGTAAGCCTGAGCACGTCGTCAACTTCATGCATTTCATCGCAAGAGACTTGCGTGAAATCATGGCAGAAACTGGATTCCGCACAATTCTCGAAATGGTTGGGCATGTCGAATGCCTCGGAACCACCGATGCTATCACTCATTGGAAAGCGAAAGGACTCGATCTAACCAGTATCTTCCACAAGCCAGACGTCGCAGACGATGTCGGAACCTACTGCCAAAAAGCACAGGATCATGGCCTGGAACTTGCCCTGGATAATACCAAGTTGATGGATATCTGCCGACCTGCGCTCGAAAACGGGCAAAAAGTCAAAGCCGAGTTACCGATCGTCAATATCAACCGCGTGGTTGGCACCATTGTGGGGAGTGAGCTCACTCGGCAACATGGCTCCAAAGGTCTTCCGGAAGATACCATTCACCTGAAGTTCAAAGGAAGCGCAGGACAATCCTTCGCCGCCTTTACCCCTCCAGGAATGACCTTCGAACTCGAAGGAGATGCCAACGATTACTTCGGCAAGGGCTTGTCCGGCTCCAAGGTAATCACCTACCCACCTAAGAATTCCAGATTTAAAGCGGAAGAGAATGTCATCATAGGCAATGTCGCCTTTTACGGAGCCACTGGAGGGGAAGCCTTCATCAACGGGATGGCCGGGGAACGCTTCTGCGTTCGAAACTCTGGTGTCAGCGCTGTGGTCGAAGGTATCGGTGATCATGGATGTGAATACATGACAGGTGGTCAAGTTGTCGTTCTAGGTGGAACAGGGCGTAATTTTGCTGCAGGAATGTCCGGTGGTAAGGCTTACGTGCTCGACCTGGATGGCGGATTTGAAGACTTGCTCAACCCCGAGATGGTGAACCTGTATCAACTCATCGAATGTGATGATGCCGAGATTGCAGAGGTTAAGAAAATGATCGAAAAACACGCTCATTACACCGATTCAGACCGTGGGAAATGGGTTTTGGAAAACTGGGCAGATCTGCTGCCTAAGTTTATCAAAGTCCTGCCAAGGGATTACGAACGCATGCTCAACTGTTTCAAAAAAGTGGAAGAGCAAGGGCTCTCCGGCGATGAAGCAGCTATGGCCGCATTTGAAGAAAACCTAAACGACCTCGCACGCGTCTCCGGTAACTAACGACAATTATTATGGGAAAACCAACTGGATTTTTAGAAGTCGAACGGAAAACTATTTCCGAAAACACCCCTCTTGAACGGATTAAGAATTGGAAAGAATTCAAAATCCATCCGGAGGAAAAACACCTACGCGAGCAAGGATCACGCTGTATGGATTGTGGCACCCCCTTCTGCCACACAGGACATCTTGTGGGCGGAATGGCGAGCGGTTGTCCTGTAAATAACCTTATTCCGGAATGGAACGATCTTGTCTACAAAGGCCGCTGGAAGGAAGCCCTCGAACGCTTACACAAAACAAATAACTTCCCTGAATTCACCGGTCGGGTTTGCCCTGCCCCATGTGAAGGTTCCTGCGTACTCGGTGTTATTGAACCCCCCGTAACTATCAAAAACATCGAATCCGCTATCATTGATAGAGGATGGGAAGAAGGATGGGTAACTCCACATATCCCCGAAAAGAGAACAGGCAAAAAAGTCGCTATTGTGGGATCAGGCCCATCTGGCCTAGCCTGCGCTGACCAGCTAAACCAAGCGGGACATGACGTAACAGTTTATGAGCGCGCAGACCGTATCGGTGGACTACTCATGTATGGGATTCCCAACATGAAGCTCGATAAAGAAGCGGTTGTTCAACGTAGAGTCGACCTACTGGCCGCCGAAGGCATCACCTTTGTCACCAATTGCGAAATCGGTAAAGACATCGAAGCTGATCAGCTTAGAAACGAATCGGATGCCATTGTTTTCTGCACAGGTGCAACCAAGCCTCGCGATCTACCCACTCCAGGACGTGATTTAAAGGGTGTCCATTTCGCCATGGAATTCCTCACCGGAAACACCAAGCACATCCTCGATACAAAATTTGACGGATCTCTTCCGGAGCTAAATGCCAAGGACAAAGATGTCGTGGTCATCGGTGGAGGAGATACGGGCACAGACTGTGTTGGCACTTCCATCCGCCATGGTTGCAAAAGCATCACCCAACTGGAAATCTTGCCTTGCCCCCCAGAAGCCAGAACAGACGACAATCCATGGCCAGAATGGCCCAAGATTTACCGCATGGATTATGGGCAGGAAGAAGCAAAGGCCCTCCAAGGTGAAGACCCACGCAAATACCTCGTCATGACAGAACGCTTTGTCGACGACGGAAACGGCAACCTTTCCGGTCTCGAAATCATTGATATCGAATGGGGTAAAGATGAAAACGGACGCTTTGTTCCCATCAAACAAGAAGACACCCGCCGCACGATTCCAGCCCAGCTGGTCACGCTGGCAATGGGTTTCCTTGGACCAGAACAATCTGTTGTCTCCCAACTCGGGATGACGACCGATCCCCGTTCAAATATCAAAGCCGATCACGGAAAATTCAAAACCAACATCGAAGGCATTTTCGCTGCTGGAGATTGTCGCCGTGGTCAGAGCCTGATCGTATGGGCCATCAACGAAGGTCGTGGCGCCGCTCGTGAAATCGACCGCTTCCTCATGGGAACGACCAATCTTCCCTAAACGGTAGGATCAGTATTTATTTCGCATTATTACGCTCGATGATGAACCATCGAGCGTAATTGTTTTTACAGCTACTGAAATCTTATTGGCCTCGTTTAATTCGTCCCAATAAAGATCCAACGTCTCTATCCCATCAGCCCTCAGAGGTAATAACAGTGGATCCCCAGAGAAAGAAGGAAGAGGATTCTCATCACCCATGTAAGGAGTGAGCCAACACCGTGATCTTCATTTCCCAACAGGTTCCAGACGGACGATACCACTAAATGGTCCACCATTGAGAATAACGTAGAGATAGCCATCCGGACCGGTGGCCACATCTCTTATCCGTCCTTGATTCTTCATTACAATCTCATCCTCCACTACCTTTCCCTCTTCAATAACGAGACGATGCTATTCCTCTGAAGCCAATCCGGTCGCAAAGAGATCATATTTCCAACCCGGAAAACGATCTCCCTCATAAAAATCGATTCCGCAAACAGCGATCGAGGGCGTCCAATAGTGGACTGGTCGAGCCATCCCTTCTTTTTCGGTTATATCCGTAATAGGCGTTCCATTATAATTCATTCCATAGGTTATCACCGGCCATCCATAGTTCACCCCACGCTGGATTTTATTTATCTCATCTCCACCGCGCGGACCATGTTCTGATTCCCATAGTTCGCCAGTGAGAGGATGGAGATCCAAACCCTGCGCATTTCGATTACCAAAACTCCAGATACTCGGATACGCACCCACTACTCCAACAAAGGGATTATCCTCCGGGATTCTCCCATCATCATAGACCCGGTGAATCTTTCCATTGGGACGAGTCAGATCCTGGGCCATTTCTTTTCGTCCTCTATCACCTATACTAAAAAAGAGAGTGTCATCCTTGAAAACAAAGCGCGAACCAAAGTGAGCACCCGTCTTTGTATAAAACTTTGCTGGGACATGAAAAATCTCTTCCTGATCTACCCAGCGGCCTTTTTTGATTCGTCCTCGGACAACAGCCGTCATCCCACCGGATTCACCTTTGGTGCTTTCACTGAAGGAGAGATAGACCCAGCCATTTTCTTCGTATTTCGGATGCAGGGCCACCTCCAACAAACCACCCTGTCCATGCTGCCAAACTTTTGGCGTTCCTTTAATCGGCCCTATAAACTTCCCCTCCTTAACGACCCATAGATCACCATTACGTTCCGTTGTCAGAATCGATCCGTCTGGCAAGAAATCGAGCGACCAAAGAGTGCCCTTATGTTTGGCCACTTTCACCAATTTGAAATCGTGTCTTTCTGTTTTAAAGACCCCACCCTTCGGTTGAACACGATCGAGCAGCTCCTGCCTTCCAGACAATTGTTTCTGTTCCCGAATAAAGATCACCAACGAACGAATCTCTTCATCACTCAAAACGCCCTTCCATGGGAGCATGCCGAGCTCGGGCACACCGTTACGAATGGTTGCAGCGATCTCCTCGTCTGAAGCACCGTGTCTCCACACATCATCTATCAGAGAACTGCCCTCTCCTCCCTGCAATTTGCTTCCGTGACAACTCGCACAGTTATTCTGATACAATTTCTTGACCGTTCCGGTACCTATCCTGTTCTGACCATACGTTACAGATGCCCACGCACAAAAAACAGCCAACCAGACGATACCCTGTTTTCGCGAATTCAATTTTCCTACGAGCATCCCTAAACCCAAGGACAGAACATACCCATTTGCAACCTTCTGTCCAAAAAGACAGAAGCCCGCTCTGCTCGAGCGGAACAAAGCTGATGGATAAATCTACCCCTGAAGGTCTAACTCCTCCTTTAAATCAAACTTCCCAGATGGTTCCCATAATCGACGGCTTTGGCCGCATCGGATCAGGAGGAGACATCTCGAAAGCCGGCTCGGAATGAGGCGACTGGTAATAGACCGTAAGAATTCGACCTGGCTCTAGCTCGATTGAATGCGGATACCCAAGATCTACCCCATCTGCATCATCACGCAAAACCACTTCATTTTCTTTTTTCCAAGTCACTCCATCTTCACTGATACAGACTCTTTCGCCGTAAGGTTCCCGACGATGGCTATAAGAGCAAAGAACTCGGCCATCTGACAACGTCAACAATTGTGGTGGGAAGCCCCAGATTTCCGTCTTATGGGCTTCACTCCAGGTCCTTCCATCATCATCGGAAGTGGCAAAATAGAAAAAGTTTTTATCGCCCTTGTCATCATAGGGAACAGATGTCGCCCGCAGTCCTAAAATCACTCTGCCAGAAGGAAGCTGAGTCACATGCGGCTCTCCAAATCGTATCCCAGGAGCATCTGAATCCTTGGCAACCACTCCTGTCGATTTAAAGACCGAGCGTTTCTCCCATTTCAAATCCTTTTCGGATGCACTCCAGATATCAATATTCGGTGCCGACTCACGATAAGAAGCCACCAGCACATCTCCACTCGCCAAGTGAATACCTCCGTGAACCGAATCAGGCCCACGTCCCATCAGATCCCAGGTAGATCCATTATCTTCTGAGAGCAATGTCCAGCCACCATGCAAGTTCGCTGATCTCAAATACTCGACCCCAGCCACCTCTCGCTTCCACTTTTCGATGACCGCTGGCTCATAGGAAAACTCATCCAGGGTCTCATACGTATTTATGTTATGACAAGTCGACCAGTCGTGCATGATCAGTCTCCCATCTCTCAAAGTCGTGATCCCCTCTTCCCTATCATCCAACAACGTATCGCGCACAACAATGGGGGAACTCCATGTTTTTGCGTTATCGGTCGAACGAACCATCCAGATAGCTCCAGAAGGGCCCATATGCTCATCTGTCCGACAGAAACTCACCAATATGTCACCATTCTTGGCCTTGGTTACAGCGGGCCAGCCACAGTATTCGTGCCTGTCTCCGTAGATATGGAAGTGCTCCATTTTTTTAGGGGTATTCGAGGGGTTACTCATACAAAAAGAATCTAAACTTCATCGAAGAATCCTGTAAAGTTCCATCGGCCCTCAACTTAAAAAATTATTCTGTTCGGCTCCCTAAAAGGGGATTTCAGACAGACATCACTTAGATCTAAAGCCCTCATCAAAATCTCTCTGAATTTTATTTCAAATTCATTTTAATGACTCCGATAATGTCGGAGCTACGGATCAAAACCGCTCACCCTCGCCTTACCGATAGTCGGTTGGTGATTTGCCAAATTGCTTTTTGAAAGCCTCTGAAAAGTGGCTTCGGCTCGAGTAGCTGACTTTGTGAGCAATTTCATCGATCGAATACCGATTTTCGAGCAAGAGTTTTGCCGCCCGAATCATTCGCAATTGATGGACAAATTGCATCGGGGTATGCCCAAAGGCTGCAGTGAATTTTTCGGCAAATGCGGACCGACTCATCGAAGCGGCCGTGGCCAGAGATTCGACAGAATGCATTGCCGTTGGGTCTTCGAGAACCTTATCGATAGCCCGTCCCAGTCGGTTATCTTCGAGGGCTATCAACCAGGGTAACGGACCATCGGCCGATTCCGTTAAGTGCCGCAAAAGTTGCACCAGACATGACATCATGAGCGCTGCCGTCATTGTATCGCTACCAGAGAGGGACTGCGTCTGTTCGGCAATAATGTTGGAAAAAACATCCTTCACCTGAGGAGTCTCTGAAAAGTCGACGAGGAGGATATCGCGAAGATGATCGAACAGCCCTAATGATTCGCCGAAGTTCACATTGATGAGACCACATGCGAGCACCAATTCGGATTCGTCCGGCCCTGCGGTTATATGAAAAACCCCCTCACCAGTGGGCGGAGAATCGATCCGAAGCTCCTCTTCGATCTTTCCGTAAGGCTCCAGCGAATGCATCACCCCCTTGGGAACCACCAATAAGTTAAATGGCTTAAGAGTATGTGTTTCGCCATTGGGGCCGCGCATGAAGCCCTCTCCCTGAAGAACGAAGTGGAGCATTGTTTCGCTCGGGCCGGGCAATCTTAGCCGCCATCCATCATTCACCTCACAGAGGGCAAATGGCTGCACTTTTACAGCCAAATTAGAAAGCAATTTATTAAGCACCATAGAGTTACAAATAGCCTTCTGATTTTGTCAGGCAACCACTAAAACTCAACGAGTTAACACCCTTTGCATAGGTTTTCTCATAAATGGACGAAAGGGCACCTCTTCCGGACCACTTCGAACATGTCTTCTGGTAAGATGCATTCTTTGGAAAATCTTTCCTAACAAATCTAACCCATGTAATACAATGAACACCCCTCATATAAAATACCTCCCATCTATCAAACGAGTCTTGCTCGTTTCAATCTTCGCGATTGCGATCGGTTCTTTTCAAGCACAAGCGGAAGAGACAAAAACCGAAGAGACCCTACCTACTCTAGATTTTGAGCGCACTGCTTTAGTTGTGACCGATCCTCAAAACCACTTCCTCAGTCCTGAGGGTGCCACCTGGGGGCTCGTTGGAAAAAACGTTACGGAAAATAAAACAGTCGAACATATCGAAGCTCTGTTCAAGGCAGCCAAGGCCAATGATATCCCCGTATTCGTTTCACCTCATTACTACTATCCTACCGACAAAGGGTGGATGTTTGGCGGAACCATCGAAAACGTCATGCACAAGATCCACATGTTCGATCGCGCTGGACCACTGAGCCTCGAAGGTTTCGAGGGATCGGGCGCCGATTGGTTGGAACTCTATAAGCCTCTCATAAACGACGGCCACACCATCGTCACCAACCCACATAAAGTCTATGGTCCGGAAAGCAACGATCTGGCCCTGCAGCTCCGTAAGCGCCGGGTCGATACAGTCATCTTGGCTGGAATGTCTGCGAATCTTTGCACCGAAGCGCATATGCGCGAATTAATGGAGCAAGGGTTCGAAGTTATCGTCGTCAAGGATGCTACAGCCGCCGCTCAGTCCCCAGCATTGGGAGATGGTTACGCCGCTGCCTTAGTGAACTTCGGATTCATCGCCAACGAAGTGGTTACCACCGATGAAATCATCGAACGCATGAGCCGAAAGTAACCTTCGATTGTATCTCCCACCTCCGGGAGACAGATGGAGTCTCTTCATTCCCTTTTTCAGAAACCTTTCTGGAAAAGGGAATTTCTGTTTAAGAGACTTTTGGAC
>JAESUN010000183.1 GCA_016763045.1 Opitutaceae bacterium
CGTCTGCAGCCGCTAGGGCAGGAGCGTCGTTGATGCCGTCTCCAGCCATGGCGACGCGGTGTCCTTTGGACTTCAGTTCATTGACGATGCGTTGCTTGTCTTCCGGCGAGACTTCTGCGTGGACCTCGTCGATACCGAGCTCCTTGGCCACGGCGTTAGCGGTTCTCTGGTTGTCTCCGGTGCACATAATGACGCTTACACCCATTTTATGGAGAGATTCGATCGCTTCCTTTGAGCTCTCTTTGATAGGGTCAGCGATGGCGATGAATCCGAGCAATTCGGCATCACGAGCAACCCAGATGACAGTCTTTGCTTGTTCCTGCAGCGACTCTGCTTCGTCGAGAAGCGATTCGGGAATTCCTGCGTTGAACGTCTCAAGAAAGACTTGGGCTCCAACGCTTATCCGATTTTTAGATACGATTGCATGCACTCCACCTCCGGTTACACTTTCAAAGTTTTGGGCTTGGGGAATTGCTTGTCCCCCGTCTTTGGCTCGCAGGACGACGGCGCGGGCCAGAGGGTGCTCCGATTGAGACTCTACGGCGGCGGCGAGCTGCAGAAGCGTGTTTTCATCGATGCCTGAAACGGTCCGTAGTGCGACCACACGTGGCTTACCCTCGGTGAGTGTGACTGTCTTGTCGGTGATGAGATGGGTAATTTTTTCAGCGCGTTCGATAGCTTCGGCATTTTTTACCAGTATGCCGTTTTGGGCGCCTTTCCCTATGCCCACCATAATGGACATGGGGGTGGCGAGCCCAAGGGCGCAAGGGCAGGCGATAATCAGCACGGCTACTGCGTTGACCAAAGCGTAAGCCATGGCAGGGTCGGGCCCCCAGATTGCCCAGATGGCAAAGGTGAGTAGGGCGGACAGAACGACTGCGGGGACGAAGTATCCAGAAACTTTATCCGCGAGTTTCTGGATGGGAGCGCGGCTGCGTTGGGCATCGGCCACCATGCTGACAATTTGGGAAAGCATGGTTTCCTCACCGATCGCTTCCGCTTTCATGACAAAGCTGCCTGTTTGATTGACGGTGGCACCA
Organism: Opitutaceae bacterium; assembly: GCA_016763045.1. Classification (GTDB taxonomy): domain Bacteria; phylum Verrucomicrobiota; class Verrucomicrobiia; order Opitutales; family Opitutaceae; genus NORP342. The sequence goes on from JAESUN010000183.1 coordinate 1,041, forward strand.
ATCACGCGGTCGCCGGTCGTTTTTTCGACCGGCAAAGGTTCCCCGGTTATCATGGATTCGTCGATGGAGCTTCTTCCTTCGACGATGGACCCGTCGAGTGGAATTTTTTCGCCGGGGCGAACGCGTAGCTGATCCCCTTTGTGAAGGTCTTCGATGGCCACCTCTTCCTCCTTGCCTTCGGAATCAATGCGATGGGCAGTTTTGGCGGCGAGATCGAGTAGGCTTTTAATGGCCTTTCCCGTCTGGCGTCTTGCTCGTGCTTCGAGCCATTGTCCGATCAGTATCAACGTCGTTATGACTGCGGCGGCCTCGAAGTAGAGCTGGGCCTCTCCATTGTGGCGGAACGACTCAGGGAAGAGCGAGGGGAAGAGAACTGCGACCACGCTGTATGCATAGGCGGCGCCGACTCCGAGCATGATGAGGCTAAACATGTTGAGGCTTCGATTGACGATGGAACGCCAGCCACGGGCGAAGAACAGGCCGCCTGCCCAAAGGATTACTGGGGTCGCTAGCGCCAGTTCTAGCCAAGCCTGCAAACGTGACGAAAGAACGCTGTCGAAGGACAGGCCTGGGAGCATACTATCGAAGGCGAGAAGCAGTATTGGAATGGTGAGTGCACCCGCAAAAAACGTTTTTCGTTTTAGACTGAGAATTTCGTCCGCGCCATCGTCGTCATCGTCCGCAATGGACAGGGGCTCGAGGTCCATACCGCACTTGGGGCAATCTCCCGGGTGATCCTGTTGCACCTCCGGGTGCATTGGGCAGGTCCAGAGCTTCGCTTGTGGGGCGTGGTAGGCTGGGTTGCGTTCGAGCTGCATGCCGCATTTTGGGCAATCACCCGGCACATCAGACTCAACTCCTGGACACATCGGGCAATAGTATTTTGCTCCGTTCGATGGTGTCGCCGAGTGGTCGTGGTGGGAATCAGGTCCCTCGTGGTGGTGGCAGTGGGATTCTTTTTTCATGAACTGAGATTAACATGATGAACGCGTAAAATGTTATCAAAGTCATGGGGTTATCTTACAGAATTTTGGTAAAACTGGAGGATTTCACCATTAGATTGAGTCTAGCGAATTGCGGGGCGGGTGACTGAGCTTTTTAAATTGCGTTGGAGTCATACCGGTTTCTCGCTTGAATTGGGCTGAGAAATGGGCGGGGTTGCTGTAGTCGAGTGCATCGGATATTTCCGATACGGAATTTTCATCGTAGCTGAGGTGCTCTTTTGCTTTTTCTATGCGCTGTAGGGTGGTGTAGCGTTCGATGGTTATACCTTCTACGGACGAGAAGAGTTTGCTCAGGTGACTGTATTCGTAGTTGATTTTCTGTGATAGATAGGAGGAGAGGTTGAGGGCATCTTTGCTTTGCGAATAGTGAGTCCGGTCGATGATCAGGGTCTTGAGGCGATTGATAATTTTTGCGTTGCTGGAATCGACGATAGCGAAGCCGCGCGCTTCGAGTTTTGATTTAAAGAGATCAAGTTGCTCTTTACTTGGCTTTTCGTTTAGCGTTATTCGTCCGAGAGCGACTTCGCTCGGCTCGAGGTTAAGAGTTGTTGCGATATTGCGGACGCTTTCGATGCAACGCGGGCATACCATGTTTTTGATGGGAAAAGAGATCATTTCTCAGTGTGTTTTTTGACCCAAAGCCCGCAGGGCTCTGGACTGACTTATTATATAAGCGCTCTTAAGGAGTGTTACAAGCTCCGCAATGTTATCTAGTAGGGATAGCGTAGGTTGTTATCCTCGATGAATTTGCCAAGAATGTAGATAGTTTGTGGAGTTCGGGTATTCTCTTCTAGTTCTTTGTCCGTGGTTTCGATTGCATCACCGTTTTTCGACTCGATGAATGGTCGGGGCTGCTGAATTTAGAGTTGGCCCCTGATCGGCAACATTCTCATGAATCCTGCAGCAACTCTCTGTGACCACGAGGTCTGGGGTTCCTTGTCGAGAATTACTTCCTTACCGTTTTCGTACCCTCGCCACCGCAACTTACCTTTTTCATTGAGAAAGACCTCATAGGTGCGCTCAGCGAGTACTGTATCGATGGCATCTGCAACATTTTCGGCCAACTCCGGTGATCTGATGATGACGCCAAGTTCTGTGTTGATATTCGCTGAGCGAGGATCGAAATTGAACGAACCGATAAATAATTCGCGGCGATCCACAATGAACGCTTTCGTATGCAATGTTGTTTTGGCTCTGCTCGCAGCGACGATTTCGGAAGCGGGTACATTGGCGTCGGGACGGACCTCGAAAATGCTAACACCATTTTTTAGTAGCGGCTTGCGGCAGGGGGCATATCCCCCATGTACGCTGGACTGATTATTTGCGGCGAGCGAATTGGTGATAATCGTTACATTAATGCCGCGACTCTGTATCTCAGAAATCGCTTTGATTCCTGATTTTCTTGGAACAAAATACGGAGAAATAATGATGACTTCACTTTTTGCGGATAGCAGTGACGCCCGAAGCGGCGTCTTTATCGAAGAGGCAGCAGCAGCTTTTGACTTGAAAGATTTGTCGGGTGAATCAACTACCAAAGTATACGGCGCCCAAATGAACTCGGAGGTATCTGTTTCGACGTATTCAAGAACTTTATCTTTTA
>JAESUN010000184.1 GCA_016763045.1 Opitutaceae bacterium
AACTTATTTTCAGATAATTCAACAGAAGCATAGAGGTTATTTTTAGAATGTTCGCACGGGAAACGATACCCTTCCCAAGAAAAGGATGCCTCCACCAAAATACCTTCATCCATTTTTGCAAACGTAGAAGCACAGAGAGAATCTGGTAAAACAAGAACAGATGAAAGATTGACACCCTCCTCTTCTTTGATGGTTGCCATTCCCCATACAGGCATTCTGAATCTCGGCTTTTACCTCAATCCCAACAATGACAACGATGAATTTGACTAATTCACATGCCAATTACGAAAAAGCCTGCCAAGTACTCGCCGGTGGAGTCTCCAGTGGCATTCGTATGTGGGCAGATCCCATTATCTATTTCTCTCACGCTAACGGTCCTTATTTTTATGACGTCGATGAGCAAGAATACATCGACTACACACTCGCATGGGGGCCCTTGATTCTCGGATCCAATCACCCTGCTATCAATGCGGCTGTCTCTGCCCAGATTCAGAAAAGCTACACCTTAGGTGCTCAGCACCAGCTTGAGATCGATCTCGCGACCAAACTCGTCTCCATCCTGCCCGGAGTTGATCAAATGATCTTCTCCAACACCGGCTCCGAAGCTGTCCAGGCCGCCATTCGCATCGCCCGCGCCACCACAGGTCGCACCAAAATCGTCAAGTTCGAAGGTCATTATCATGGATGGCTCAATAACATCCTCGTCAGCTTCCACCCACCCAAAGAACAATTGGGCACCCCATCGCCAACAACTGAAGGGCAACCCAGCAGTGAATACCAGGATACCCTCGTTCTTCCCTGGAATGACCCTGAAGCTCTCAAAACTCTCCTGAAAGAGCACGGCCATGAAATCGCCTGCGTCATCACAGAGCCCCTCTTGGCCAATTCTGGCTCATGTCTGGCCCAAGAAGGCTATCTCCGCACACTGGTCGATAGCTGCCGCGACGCAGGTGTCATCTCTATCTTTGACGAAGTCATCACAGGCTTCCGTATCGCTCTTGGTGGCGCCCGTGAAAAGTTCGGGATCATCCCCGATCTTTCCGTCTATGCAAAAGCCATGGCAGGTGGTTTTACCATGGGAGCTGTTGGAGGACGAAAGGACATGTTTGATGTTCTCCGCAATGGCAAAGCCATCCACGCCGGCACCTACAACGGATCTTCCTTTAACCTTGCAGCCTCTCTTGCCACCATCGCGACTCTCGAAGCAGAAAACCCATACGAAGGCATGCACGAACACGGATATGCCATCCGGGCAAAATTTGAAGAACTGGCCAAACAAAAAGGTATTCCACTCATTACCACTGGTCTCGGCTCTGTCTTCTCTGCCCACTTCGGACTCACCTCCGCACCACTAGACTACGCCGACACTCTCGAGATCGATACAGAGCTGTATAAACGCTTCCGGCAATCCCTTCTGGAGCGCGGCATTCATCCCCTACCAGATGGCCGCTGGTACGTAAGCGCTGTCCATACCTCGACAGAACTCGACCGGACTCTGGACGCTATCGAAAAAAGCTTCGCTGAGTTATAAATAAGCCCCCCTTCGCCACACCAGCGAAGGGAAATGGTGCCCCCACCGAGAATCGAACTCGGATTAATGGTTTAGGAAACCACGGTTCTATCCATTGAACTATGGGGACAAGTTACTTCGTCAGAAGTAATCCGCATGCTGTACGCATCCTACCTAAATTGACCAGCCAAAAGTCCGAAAACGCCTAAATGAGCGGTTATCCAAAATATCCAATTCGGCTCTCCTCTACCGTCCCTCTTCAATTGACAAAATGAGGTCAATTTGATGACATCCTAGATCCCAGAATGGAATGGGGAACTACAGACCCGGTGATCATTACGAAAGGAAGGAACATGAGAAAGGAAATAAGGCAAAACACCCCAACTCCCCTTGTGAACATGCCTCAGTGTTTAAGCTCCGGGATATGCTCAATCACTTGTTATGCCATCAGGAAGAGAGCCTTGAAGTGAATGACAAAAACAGGAGGATATGCCCATGAACCGAAATCCAGAGAGAATTGCAGTGCTCATTGCCTGTATGGCGATGACTGGTGCGTGTTCGCCAAAATCAACTGAAAGCACGAGAAAAAGTGCTCCGGCTCTGCCGCCCGAACCGGTGGTGACCTATACCGAGGCCGACGCTGCGCAAGAGCAGAGAATCGAGCACGGTGAGTTGATCATCGACGTCGATGAGGCGAGGAGTCAACTGCACGCACAGCATCATCCTCACAAGGTGCTTGAAACGCGAAGAGTGCCCGGCACTTTCGAGCCCTCCCCGATGGCCGACGTTAAGGACTTCGCTCTTTCAAAGAGCGATCTGAATGTCATCAACCCCGGGCCCGGCGAGTACGTCCACGTTATGGAGGGACAAAGGCACGGCTACCGCAACATGACCATCGGAATCACTTATACGGCACCTGGGGGTGCCCCTCCCATGCACACCCATACGGGCGAGGAATCTCACGTGCTCGTGAAGGGGCAGAAGGTCCTTTATGCCCTGGGCGATAAGCTGTTTGTCATGGAGGGACCCTATATCGTCAACATTCCGCCCATGGTGCCACACTCGTTCCAGAACTTGGATCAGGAGGTGGCGGAACTCGTCGTCATTTTCCCCACCAACGTGTGGGAGTACGACGTTCTGGATTTCTTCCCGTTTGCCACTCCCGAAGCCAAAGCGCTAGCGGAGGAGGCGACCCGAGCCATGGCGCCTCCTCTTGACGTTCGGCACAAATAAGGAATGGACTCTCCTCCAACCGTAGAAATTCGCAAGGCTCTGCGAACGGAGCTTTCAAGTATCGTTCGACTGCTCGCTGATGATAAGCTTGGTCGCACGAGAGAAAGCTACGAAAGCCCGTTTCCAGCCTCTTACGCCACTGCGTTTGACGAAATTTCCAATAGTGACTCCAACGAACTACTAGTAGCGCTATCCGAAAACAAAGTAGTCGGAGTTTTACAGATCACATTCATTCCCTACCTGACCTTCAAAGGAGGCAAAAGAGCATTGATTGAAGGAGTGAGGGTTGATTCAGATTATCGGTCGCAAGGGATCGGTCGACTTATGATTCTAGAAGCCATAGGTCGGGCTAAGAAGCGGAGTTGCCACATGATCCAACTGACCTCGAACAAGTCGCGGCCAGAAGCCATCCAATTCTACAGGTCATTAGGATTCGAGCCGACGCATGAAGGCTTGAAACTCTCAATAGAAGATAACCATGGCACC
>JAESUN010000185.1 GCA_016763045.1 Opitutaceae bacterium
AAAAGGAGTCTTCCTAAAGGCGAAGGAGACATTAGTAAACTAGTTCGAGAAGATTTTTATGAGGGAATGACTCTTTAGAGGGCTCACTGTGATGTATGGGATTTTGAGAGTCTCTTTGATTCCTTAAATAAAGGGAAGTCGGATCGAATGTAAAAATAAGATTAGCGGAGGGTTGAGGGATGGGGTCTTCATGAGGTGGAGATTCTCGGAATTTTCAAAAACTAGAAGGAGAATACAACTGTGCTTCTCATGTTAAATTATTCTGCTGGAGAAGAACGCTTGTGTTGAGTTGTGGATCTATCTATGGAGAGCACACAATGACTACCTACTGGCAGATTCTTGGATTGATAGCCCCTGTTCTGGCAATTATTGGAATTGGCATTTTGGTGCGTCGCTACGGCCTTTTGCAGAAGGAAGCAGATGTCAGTTTAATGAGACTCGTGGTCGATTTGTTTTTCCCTTGCCTTATTTTCGAGGCGATCATGGGGAATTCGGCAATGAGGGAATCCTCAAATATATTGCCTCCTTTTTTGATGGGGGCGGGTACGATATTGCTGGGGTATTTATTCGGGTTTTGGATTGGGAAAGGTCTTGGGTTTTCTTCCGGAAAGGGGCTAAGGACTTTTGCTTTCTCGGTAGGAATATATAATTATGGTTATATCCCTATTCCTCTAGTGGAGAATATTTTTGGGAAGGAGGCGTTGGGTGTTTTGTTTGTTCACAACATGGGAGCCATGGTCGTTATTTGGACGGTGGGTGTTCTCATTCTTGCCGGAACGAGTTCTCTGGAAGGGCTTCGTAAGCTCATTAATGCTCCTAATATTTCGATCATTTTGGCCATTTCACTCAATGGAATGGGAGCCGCTGATTATGTCCCTGAAATGGTGCATTCTATTGCTGTCCCATTGGGGGCGTGTGCTGTGCCTGCTGCATTGCTTTTAGTGGGAGCAACTTTGGAGGGTTATCTTGGCAAGATAAAGGAGGTGTTCGACTGGAAGGTTTGTACTGGAGCGACACTGTTGAGACTTGGATTGTTGCCTCTGATCTTCTTATTTTTAACTAAGTATTTGCCTCTGTCAGAAGAATTAAAGCAGGTGATGGTTGTTGCATCAGCGATGCCTGCTGGGATCTTCCCGTTGGTTATTGCTCGGCATTATGGAGGGCAACCATTGATGGCCGCTCAGGTAATTATAAGTACGACGGTGATCGGATTGATCGTTATTCCTCTGTGGATCGAATTTGGAATCTGGTTCGTCGAATTATAAGTATTTGTTAGTGTCTTATAATAAGCAGTTTGCATTGTTTTAGAGGTCTTTTTTTTGGTGGATAATGTCGCCAAGCACGGGGTTGTGTAAAAAGAGGGGTGTTTTCTCTAGAAAACATTCCAGATTTCTCCTCATTTGCCGAAAGAATAGGTGAGCAAAACTCCTCAGTTCTTATGAGAGAGGAGCCTGTCTTATTTATTTAACAACCGAGCTACCAGTGAATATCCCCCTCCTACAGTTTTTTTACTTCCAAGTGAACATTTCGAAGCGAATAGCTCTCTCCGAGATGATAAAACCCATGAGAAGTATTCATTCCGTCTTTTTAACAAATAATTTACTCTTATTGGGACTGGTCGAGCAGGGAGTAGAGAGAGGATCCAATTACGAAGTATCATGATCAGGACAATTTTTTCAAAAAAGAGGCGGATACATCCGCGACTTAAGAAGCAGTTAAAAAGCGTTTATGGAGAAGATGTTCCTCGGGATTCAACGTTTCGGAAATTGTTGGATCATATTGATGAAACCTATTCTCACCAGTCGGAATCGGCAGATGAAAAAGACAGTAAGATTGTCGAAGCCTTTGGTGTGTCCCATGAAGTCATCGAGCACGGGAAGAATGATGAATTGTTAGAAAGTGCTCTGCAGCATGTTTCTGAAGCCGTAATCATCACAACAAATTTAGAAATTATTGAAGGAAAATCCTCGATTGTATACGCAAATCAGGCGTTCCTGGATTTAACAGGATTTGCCAGAGAAGAGGTTTGTGGGATTGATCCGAGAGCTTTTGTCGGCGCTACCGTGGATCGTTCTGTTCACAAAAAACTTCGTAAGGGGTTTCGAGAAGACAAGGCATTCTCTTGTCGATTGGCCCTAAATTGCAAATCTGCTTCAGATTATGTTATGGAAGGAACCTTCAATCCGTTGAAGGATCGTTATGGGGTCGTTACTCATTGGGCTCATGTTTTACGTGATACCTCTGAACAGGATATGGTAGTTCGTGCATTGCACGAAAGTGAACAACGTTATCGTGCGGTTATTGATAATATTCGTGAGGTTGTTTTCCAGACAGATAGTGAAGGAAATTGGATTTTCCTCAATCCCATGTGGAAGGAGATAACAGGCTTTACTGTGAACGAAACTCTCGGGAAAAATTTTCTGGATTATGTTCACCCTGATGACAGGGCGCTTAATGAGATTTTGATCCAACCATTGAGGCAAGGAAAGACTGATAGTTTTCGGAATGAGTTTCGTTATAAGAAGAAAAGCGGGGGGTATTGCTGGATCGAAGTATTTGCCCGGTTAGCGATTGATTCCTCAGGGGAAACCGTCGGTTTGTCCGGTACGCTTAATGATGTAACCGAACGTAAAAATTCTGAGCAGAAGCTTCGTAATTCGGAAGAGAAATTCCGAGTGATGTTTGTAACGTCCCCTGTGGGAATGGTTTTAACAGAAGTTGACGGAACATTTGTTGACGCAAATCAGGCATTTTTAAATATCATCGGATATAGGGCTGTTGAAACAGAAAATTTAAGTATAGGGCAGATAACACCTCCGGAATTTATGGAGCATGACCAGAAGCAATTCCAGCAGATGGAAGTTGATGGTCGTTATGCACCTTCGCAAAAAGAGTATCTTCATAAGAACGGGAAACGTATCCCTGTCTTAACAAGCGGTATGTTGGTAAAGGGCTCTGACGGTCGCCGGCAGATTTGGACGTTTGTTGAGGATATTACGGAGCGGAAAATAGTGGAAGAAGAGCGGCAGAAAGCGATGGAAGCTGCTGAAGATGCCAATAGAGCAAAATCAGATTTCTTGGCGACGATGAGTCATGAGATTCGTACTCCGATGAATGGTATTATCGGAATGACAGGTCTTCTGATGGATACTGATTTAGACAGCGATCAGAGAAAATTTGCAGAAACAGTAAGAGTAAGTAGTGAAAATTTGCTTACGATCATTAATGAAATTCTTGATTTTTCAAAGATTGAATCAGGTCAGCTCCAATTGGAGGAACATCCTTTTGATTTAAACACATGTATTGAGGATGCATTGGATCTCTTAGCACCAACGGCTTCCGCAAAAAAACTGGATCTAGGTTATCTTATGGGAGATAACATTCCGCAGATGGTTGTTGGTGATGTGACACGTCTGAGACAGGTGATTGTGAATCTTATTGGTAATGCGATCAAGTTTACGCATGAGGGTGAGGTTATTGTTGAAGTAACTCGTATTCCGGATCCGACGATTCAGTCGGGAGATGGCGGTTATGAGCCGATCAAACTGAGGATTGCTGTTAAGGATACAGGGATAGGTATTCCTAAGGATAAGATTAATCGTTTGTTTCAGCCGTTTTCTCAGGTGGATGCATCTACCACTCGTCAGTTTGGTGGAACAGGGCTAGGCCTCGCTATCTGTAAGAAATTAACAGGTGTGATGGGCGGAAAAATCTGGGTTGAGAGTGAAGAGGGTAAAGGCTCGCGCTTTATTTTTACGACGCAGCTTGGTGTTTGCGAACCTACGGACAGTATCAGAGAAGAGAAGCCGCTCTCAGCACTTTCAGGAAAGAGGGTTCTTGTTGTTGATGATAGTAAGACAAATCGGAAGATTCTACGTATCCAGATGGAGCGTTTGGGGATGTCTGTTTTTGAGGCAGAGGATGGAGAAAAAGCTCTGGAGCTTGTGAAGGGTGGAGAGAAGTATGATTTTGGCTTCATTGATTTTCAAATGCCTATAATGAATGGAATTGTTCTTTCTGAAGAAATCCGTAAAATTCGTTCTGAGAAAGAAATGACGTTGATCTTCCTTCCCTCTGTATCGAGGACGGAAGAAGAGATTCGTACAGCTCGGGTTAATTTCCAGGCAGTGATGCCTAAACCAATACACTGCTCTCAGATTCCGAATGTTCTGGTGAGTTTATTAAGCGCAAAGGACAATAAGGACAAGCAGGATGTTGTTGCTTCCCCTGCAGTCGTAGATCCGAAAATGAGTGAGCAATTTCCTTTGAGAATTTTGCTGGCAGAAGACCATATGGTTAATCAAAAGGTTGCTTTGCGTGTTCTCAAAAAAATGGGTTATAATGCAGATGTTGCCAATAATGGTAGAGAAGCTTTGGAAGCACTGGAACGCCAAGACTACGATGTTGTTCTGATGGATGTGCAGATGCCGGAATTAGATGGTCTTGAGGCGACGCAGGAAATTATTAAGCGATGGGATGAGGATGTTCGCCCCGTTATTGTGGCGATGACTGCAAATGCGATGCCTGAGGACGAAGAACGTTGTCTAGCGGCAGGAATGAATTTATATCTGAGCAAACCAATTCGAATAAGTGCATTACAAGACGCGCTTATGGAGGCTCATGATCTGAAAAAATAAGTATCAAAACAATGAATAGACTAAATACTAACACAGCAATAAATTGGGATCAATTCTCCATGCTCATGGGAGAAACAACAGATCCTCAGGATGAGGAATTGACTGAATTATATAATATGTTCGTGAATGATACGGAGGCTCAGTTATCTAGCTTGGTTCAAGACCAGTTGCCAGACGATCTCGCTAGTGTGGGCAAAGATGCTCATCGCATGAGAGGTGCTGCTGCCAGTTTCGGCTTTGAAGGGTTTACCGAAATTCTTAACAAGATCGAGACAGAGATAGAATCTCTGAGTAAAGAGGATGTGAGCAGTTTATTGAGTTCTTCATTCGAGAGCTTTAAATCCTCAAGAGAGATTATTTCCTCTCGCTATAGCTACCTTGCTTAAGGCCTTCTAAAAAACTTTTTGTGCATAAGCTGAAGGCCCCACTTTATTGGGTGTGACCGGGTTTTCTACAGAAAGGATAGAGGCGTTATTTATCGAGGCATTTTACAATGTGAGTGTAAAGTATTTCTCCCATTGTATTGGCTTTGAGTAGTTGGCTATCTCCGTGAAAGAGCGATAACTCTTTTCGGAGTTGGGCTACTTTTACTTTGGTGGAAATATCGTTGTGTTTCATGCAAGAAATAAGATCTTTGATTTGATCGTGTACAGCGTAAAAGCGCTGTGCCATAAGCGTTCTTTCTTCACTTTGATACTGTCGCATTGTTTCGATATTGAGCAGTTCTAGGCAAAGTTTTACAACTGGGTTGTTGTCTTTAAAAAACTGGGGAAGGTAGATGTTTTTACCTCCTTCATAGGACTGCTGATCGAAATCAATAGGGCGCACGCGATACTGTTCGTCTTCAAAATCTGGAGTGATATCGACGACGTAATTGTAGGCTCGCATATCTCCTAAGAGTCGGACGAAGCAACGTTCATTAAATTTGATGAATTCCTTGGCGACTCTTACGAGGTTTCGGTTCGTTCGTTCGAGGTACCCATTTAGAAATCTGTCCCCTGGAATTCCGGAGATATGTTCTTCGATGAGTGTTTCTCCTTTGACGAGGAAGTGAATGCGACTGGGGGAGAGTAGCTCTTCCAGTTCAAGGCCATAAATACGGGAAGAATCTGCCTTTTTTACATAGAAGTAATCGTAGTTATCGTTGAACTGATTAACGATTCGGACCCTGAAGGGTTTTGTATTTCCGAAAACACAACAGTCGATTCTGTCGACGACCAAATGAGCCCGTTGAGAGAGGTCTCCTGCCGCTTTTAATAGAGAGTAAATGATAGCCATGCCGGCGTTTATTTCAGCGGCTAACTCTCCGTTGTAGATGACTGTTTCCCAAAGTGTGTCTTGTCCGTTTTTATCGAGAAGGGGGATGGATTCAGAGAAACGCGTAAGATCACTGTAGCTTACGGGGATGTCCGCTTTGCGGCGATGCTGTGCCAGGTATTCGCGCAAAGGTTCTGTGACCGGAAAGTAAATTTTCTTTTTTGAAATGACCTGCATGAGTTTGCTTAGAAAAACCGGACGCTGAAAAGAGAGCTTCTTTCTTGATAGAGGCTTATATCTTTCTTTTTGCCAATGGCGAAATTTACAAGGTAAAATGACTGTCTCGTCGAAGGGATTAGAAGGCCTTCCGGTAGATCCAAAAAAGCCCCTGTCGCGATGAGCAGGGGCTTTCTTTTAACGTAAAGCGGTGATTAGAATTTCCATGAAAGTTGAGCACTGATAATATCAGCGGATCCACTGAAAGTTCCCAATAGATTATGTGTCTGGTCATCTGTATTGTTAATCGGAGCACTGCCAACGAAGAGATGTGTATAGGCTAGATCAAAATTTACTTTTTCGGAGACTTTCCAGTTGAATCCTAGAGCAATTCGAGTTCTGTCGGCGTCTGGTATTCTAGGACCACGAAGTAGTGCGCTTGAGACAGGGGTTTCATCATAACCAGCACCCATTTTCAGGGTGACGGAATCAGATAACAAGTAGTTTAAGCCGAGAGAATAGGCTAGGGCATCTTCCCAGTTATAGGTAACAGAGGAATCAGGTGTTCCCGGGTTTGAAAAATCGATTGCGAGTGCCTGAAACCGACTCCAACGAGTCCAGGTGATATTTCCCATTAGAGCCCATCCACCTTCTAGGGTGCTGTAGAAATGGGCTGAAACTGTTTCTGGAAGAGTTACGTCTGCTGTTATAGATTGCGTAAAAAAGGTTGGTGCAAAAGGAGCAGGGACATTGGTTAAGACGGCTTCTCCCGAAAGTTCATGAGAAGCCTTTGAACGGTAGTGAACTCCAATGCGAGTCTCTTCAGTTGCTTGGTACATGAATCCTAGATTATATCCGATGCTTGTATCATCTCCTGAAACGACGACTTTTCCATCGGCAGAACCAGGTAGAAAACCAGGAATACTCAGGGCAAATCCAGCCAGACCAAAGTCGATTGCATTGCTCAGTTCAGCATCAATGAACTTAAAGTTGAGACCTGCTCCGAAGGAGAGTTTATCTGTCAGTTTGATCCCAACAGAAGGGTTCAGGTGCATCGCTGTGATGTCGGATTTAATTCCATGGTAGCGTCCAACCCAATCATCGTCATACTCTGTTGCAAAACCGAAAGGAACATGAAGTCCAATTCCGGCAACAATGCGGTCCGTAATCGGTGTCGAAAAGTAAATGGTTGGAATGATAACCGAGACACCTCCATCATTTCCATTATTCCCAGTAATAGGGAAAGCGCCAGCGACCGTGGATCCCTGATCTACGTAGTCGATAGAAACAAGAACAACATTGATTGAGGCGACAAAGTTGCTTTCCTTTAAGTAAGTGAGGCCAGCCGGATTATAATAGATAACCGATGCATCAGAAGCTTCTGCTGCATTGGAAAAGGCATTTCCTGCGCCAGAGGCGTTTTGCTCCATCAGAGCGAAACCTGCTCCAACTGCCTGGGAGGTTGTCATCAGGGCCGCAATGACCACAGTGCACAATGAAAGATAACGATACAGAATTTTACCAGGGGATGGTTTCTGTGCAGAAATAGAGTTTATAGACATAATAAATGAAGGGGATGTTATGGTAATAGTAGTTCTTAAAGGGGGAATTCGGTTTTAAATAGGTAAACTTAAGGGGGGAACTACTCATTTTTGAGTGAAGCCTTATACACAAGGGATTCCCTGATAGGGGGAAGAAGTGGGTTATCGCATTATTGTAAGCTAATTAACGGTGATTTTGGCTTGTGCTTCGCACTATTGTTTTCAGAGAAATGGAATATAAAACAAGTGATGAACGAAAAAGAGAGTGATGTATTGATTGTCGGAGGAGGGGTCGGTGGTTGTGCGGCAGCTATTGCTGTCTGTCGCATGGGTTATCGGGTTATTATGGCCGAAGAAACCGCATGGGTGGGTGGGCAGCTGACATCACAGGGTGTTCCTCCAGATGAACACGGGTGGATCGAGCAATTTGGATGTACCGCGACTTATCGGAAGTTTAGGGAGGGTGTCCGCCAATATTATCGAGATAATTATCCTTTAACTCCTGAGGCAGCAGCTGATGCGTGTCTTAATCCGGGGAATGGATGGGTGTCACCCATCTGTCATGAACCCAAGGTGGCACTGGCCGTTCTACATGGAATGTTGGCGCCTTATGAAGAATCTGGGTTGCTGCATTTTACTGCGACATCGGGTTGTCGAAACCCGATTAAAGTCCACTGGAGTTATTGCAGCGGCTGTTCTAAGAAATCTCGGTTCGAATGAAAACCTGACGATTGAAGCGACTTATTTTCTCGATGCTTCGGAGCTTGGGGATTTGTTGCCGTTATGCGGAGCGGAGTATAGAACTGGTGCGGAGTCACGGAAGGAGACTGGAGAGGCCAGTGCTCCTGAAGGGGCCTCTCCAGGAAATGTGCAGTCGATCTCAATGTGTTTTGCGATGGAGCACTTGGAAGGTGAAGACCATGTTATCGAAGCTCCAGAGATGTATACTTATTGGAGGGATTATATGCCTAGGCTCAACCCGTCATGGCCGGGAAAACTTTTGAGTTGGGAGGCCCCGAATCCACGGACAATGACGATCAGTCATTATAATTTTGATCCTCACAATGAGGTTCCGAGTTTGTTTGCGGGTTTATGGAGTTTCCGGCGAATCTTGGATCGGGAAATGTTTGAGCCAGGATTTATAGAGAGTGACGTCTGCATGGTTAACTGGCCAATGATTGATTATATGGAGGCAGATATTCTCAATTGCACTGAAGAAGAGCGCTTGCGATCTATCGAAAGAGCCAAGCAGCTGAGTCTTTCCGTCTTTTACTGGCTTCAGACCGAAGCTCCTCGCCCAGATGGAGGGAAAGGTTGGCCAGGGTTGCGTTTGCGCAAGGATATTATGGGAACAGAGGATGGGTTGGCTAAATATCCTTATATAAGAGAGTCTAGGAGGATTAAGGCAGAGTTTACTGTTTGTGAGCATCATGTTGCAGCAGCTTCCAGGCCGGGAGAGATACTCGCTGCAGAATTCGAAGATTCTATCGGGATTGGGTACTATCGTATCGATCTGCATCCATCGACTGGCGGAGATAACTACATCGATGTAGAGTCGCTTCCATTTCAAATTCCTCTGGGCTCATTGATTCCTGTCGAGATGGAGAACATGCTTCCGGCGGCCAAGAACATTGGAACGACACATATTACAAATGGTTGCTATCGGCTGCATCCGGTCGAATGGAATATTGGAGAAGTCGCTGGTAGTTTAGTGGCATATTGTCTGCAGAAAAATCAGACGCCGCGCAGTGTTTACCGGGATAAGGGTGAATTGAGGCTTTTTCAGGAGGAGTTGAAAAAGAAGGGCATTGAATTGGAATGGCCATCTGATTTGGTCTTGGAGGATGGCGATCCACATGCACATGCCAGACCCGCATCAAAGTAGTTTGTTTACATGTGATAATCGAATTACAGAGAGATAGATATTATGCAGATTGATTGAAAATCTAGCGTGACAGCGAGGAGAAGATTCTGACATAATTTTAGGATGTTACCTCAAAACCTCCGGTGTGAATATTTTCATGATCCTATTAGTATAGAAGAGCTTTTTCCCCGGTTGAGTTGGATTTTGTCCTCGGAACGGAAAGACGAAAAGCAGTCTGCTTATCAAATTCTCTGTGCTTCATCAGAAGAAATCCTTTATGAAGATAGAGGTGATCTTTGGGATAGCGGCAAGGTGGAGTCTGATGAAAGCATTCATATCAGCTATGAAGGGGGAGGATTGCGGTCGCGTCAGCGGGTTTGGTGGAAGGTCCAGGTTTGGGATGGCGATGGTGAGAAATCCGATTGGTCGGATGTTTCGTATTGGGAAATGGGTTTGCTCGACAGTGCTGATTGGAAGGCTCAATGGATCGGATCGGACTTGAGGGGTGGGAAATGGACAACGATCCCTTGCCCTTTTCTTCGCAGGGAATTTGCATTGAAAAGTCCAGTGGCAAAAGCGCGTTTGTATGTAACTGCGTTGGGATTAGTTGAGGTACATCTGAACGGGAAAAGAGTTGGGGATACTTTGTTCAGTCCGGGTTGGACGGATTATCGCAAACGGGTTCAGTATGATGTCTATGACGTCTCTGATCTGATTAGGGAGGGAGACAATTGTGTGGGGTCGATTCTGGGTGATGGATGGTACTGTGGTTTCCTGGGGAATGGGGGACGCCAGCATTATGGTGATCAGCCGAGAATGCTTCTGCAGCTAGAAGTGGAGTACGAAGACGGGAATCAAGAGCTCATAACATCAGATGAGCAGTGGGCTTTTGCCTTCGGCCCAATTTTGGAGTCTGACTTTTTGAAGGGAGAAAGTTATGATGCGCGCTTGGAGTTTCCTGGATGGGATTCCGCGGGCTTTTCTGAGATCGATTGGCGCCCGGTGAAACTCTTTGCGGATCAGGGTTTGAAGCGAGTTGCACGTCGTGGTCCTCCGGTAACAAAAATGGAGGAGCTAAAGCCGAAAGAGATTTCGGCTGTCGTTATCGAGGGTGTTGTCGTAAAAAAACATAAGCTTTTTGATTTGGGGCAAAATATGGTCGGGTTTGTTCGGCTGAAGATAAAAGGGGAAGCAGGGCTGACGGTGCAGTTGAGGCACTCAGAGATCCTAGATGAGAAAGGAGCCCCTTATTATGATAATCTTCGTTCAGCCGATTCGATTGACAGCTATACGTTGAAAGGAACTGGAGAGATTGAAGTTTTTGAACCCCATTTTACTTTCCATGGTTTTCGCTATGTCGAGCTCATCGGTTTTGACGGAGAGGTCGATGAAGAGACTATCACGGGAGTGGTGGTTCATTCGGATACTCCGCAAACAGGAACGTTTGAATGTTCCAATGAATTGGTAAATCAACTACAGAAAAACATCGATTGGGGACAGCGAGGGAATTTTCTGGAAGTGCCAACGGATTGTCCACAAAGGGATGAGCGCTTGGGTTGGACAGGAGATGCACAGGTTTTTATAAGGACTGCATCTTTTAATCGTGATGTCGCATCTTTTTTCACAAAATGGCAGCAGGATATGGCAGATGGTCAGACGGAATCTGGAGGCATTCCCCGGCTTGCGCCCTCAGTTCATATCGATAAGAGAGAAAGCGGTGGCCCCGCTTGGGCGGACGCTGTTGTTATATGCCCTTGGAACCTCTATCTATGCTATGGAGATACGCGATTATTGGAGCGCCATTACGATTCCATGCGAGGCTTTATCACGTATCTCGAAAACAGTTCAAGAGAGTATATTTATGCCTATGAAGGATCGGGGTGGCAGGGGTTTGGCGATTGGCTATCGATTGAAGCAGATACTCCAAAAGATCTTTTGGGGACCGCCTTCTTCGCCTACAGCACTTCGTTGATGGGGAAGATCGCGAAGGTTTTGGGCAGAAAAGAAGATGAGGAATACCTTTCTAATCTTTGGGGAAAGATCGGGGAAGCTTTTCAGAAAAAGTATGTAAGCGATGAGGGCCAAGTCGCCAGCGGTACACAGACGGCCTGTGTTCTCGCCTTACATTTTGATTTAGCAAAAGAAAAAGACAGGCCAGCGATTTTGGATGCCTTAGTGGCTGATATTGAGAAAAGGGGGATGCAACTTTCTACTGGGTTTGTGGGGTGTTCTTACCTTCCCTATGCTTTATCCAATGAAGGTCGGTTGGATGTAGCCTATGCGCTTCTTCAACAAACGAAATGGCCGTCTTGGCTTTATGCGGTTACTCAAGGCGCTACCACTATCTGGGAGAGATGGGATGGCTGGACGCATGACAAGGGGTTCCAGAATTTTGAAATGAATTCATTTAATCACTACGCTTATGGCTCTATAGGAGAATGGCTCTACAGTGTTGTTGCGGGATTGAATGTTGATCCTGAATGCCCGGGGTATAAGAAAATCATTATTCGACCACAGCCGGGGAAAGTAATGACATATGCCAAAGCAGATTACCTGTCCGTCCGGGGCCTAATCAAGGTTTCCTGGGTGGTGAAAGATGGACTCTTCCTTTTGGATGTTTCGATTCCAGCCAATACGGAAGCTGAAGTCTGGCTCCCCACCGATGATGTGAAATCGATACGGGAGGGCGGTAAAGAGATCGAAAACGCCGATGGCTGTGTTCGTATTGGCTCCGGCAGTTATTCCTTTCAATCGACCTATCTTGTGTAACCCGAAAGCATA
>JAESUN010000186.1 GCA_016763045.1 Opitutaceae bacterium
TATCCTTTCGCTACCCTGGCGAAACTAAAAATGCGCTAAGTAATATTAACTTACTCATCAAACCAGGCATGACTGTCGCATTAGTCGGTGCATCAGGCAGTGGCAAAACCACCCTAGCCAACTTAATTCTTCGGTTTTACAACCATCAACAGGGCGAAATATTATTAGACGGTAAAGACATCAGTCACTACACACTACAAAACTTAAGGCAACATATATCCATCGTCACGCAAAACGTCACCTTATTTAACGATACCATCGCCAATAATATTGCTTATGGCGCATTACAAGGCACCCCTTTAGAGAGCATAAAAAAAGCGGCGCAAAATGCAAACGCTGCAGAATTTATTGAGCAATTGCCCGAAGGCTGGGACACGATGGTCGGAGAAAATGGCGTAAAATTATCCGGCGGACAACGACAAAGAATTGCCATTGCTCGCGCCTTATTAAAAGATGCCCCTATACTAATTCTTGATGAAGCGACTTCTGCACTGGATACTGAATCCGAACTTAGCATACAAATTGCACTAGAAACAGCAATGAAAGGAAAAACCACCATTGTTATTGCGCACCGATTATCAACAATTGAAAAAGCAGATGTTATCGCTGTCATGGATAGCGGCTTAATAACAGAGAGCGGGAGCCATGAGTTGCTTTTATCCAAAAACGGCACTTATACAAGGCTGTATGACATTCAGTTTAAAGAAAAAACGTAATTCTATGACAATCAATAAGCATAACTAAAAACATGGTTAAAATACTACAACTTGTCCCTTCAGATACGTTAGGAATACATCAATTAACCAAATCTATTCAAGGCACTTTTTCTTCAAATAAATTCGAACTTACCACTGCCTATCTCAACCCTACTAGCACGCAAAAATATACAACAAATATTAAATATTTTAATTTTTCAAAGTCTGCTACTAAGGGCTTCCGTATAAGAGCACTGCTCGAATTATATAAATTTTGTAAAGATGAGCAGTTTGACATTATTATCACTCATCGGTTTAAGGCCTTATATTTAATATTGATACTGAATAAGTTTCTTGATTTTAAAAAATGCTTTTTTGTTATACATGGCTTTGATGATTTTCACCGTAGCAGCAGAAAAAAACTTCTAACATTTTTTTGGGGAAATAATTGTAAGTTTATTGCTATTTCAGATGCCGTCAAAAATTACTTAACTCGATTAGAAAACACGTCAACACCTAGGCAAATAATTACGATTGATAATTCAATTAATACATCTCATTTGACGCGATCATTTATACCCAAAGACGATAGTCAAAAAGTCTTAGGAATTACGAGCAATGGTCCCGTTTTAGGGACTATAGGCCGGCTAGTTCCTCTCAAAGGACACATGACTTTATTAAATGCTTTTAAGAAGTTTTTGGTACAACAACCGAATGCACATCTTATTATTATTGGCGAAGGGCGCAATCGAAAAAAATTAGAGGAATACATCAAAATACATAATTTAACCAATAGCATAACGCTTCCTGGCTATATTAAGAACGCATCAAAATATTTAAAAGCTCTCGACTTATTTATATTACCTTCATTAAAAGAAGGCTTTGGACTGGTTCTGCTCGAAGCCATGGCAGCTAGAGTTCCAATAGTTGCATCGAGAACGGGTGGGATACCATACGTTTTAGGAAGCAACGCAAGCCTTTACGCACCAGGTGACATTGAGGGTTTATTAGAGAAAATACTTTTCGCAATAGATTTACCAGCAGCTGAAAAATTAAAAAGAACAAACCTCCAGTATGATAGATTAATGTCAAAATTTGATGAAACTAAATTTCAACAGAAGTGGGTTGAATTAATCAATACCCCAGCTAAACAATACTAGCTGACCTCTTTTATATTTTATACTTAAAGAAATATGCATTTACTTCAAAAAATAATTAAGAAAGCAAAAAAAACCTTTCATGGAAACAGATACACTCTGTCCAAGTACCATAATCTTACCTTTTTATTTAGAGCTACTAATCATATTGACAGGCAGTTGCTCTGGGGTGGAAACTATGAAGAACAGCAAATTACAAAAGCAATAAGCCTCATAAAAAAACATAATGTTGAGTACTTTATTGATGTTGGGGCTAATATTGGAATTTATTCAATACGTATAGCCAGTGCCTGTAAATCTTTAAAACAGGTGTTTTCAGTCGAAGCACAAATTGAGAATTACAATCAATTATGTGCCAATATTAGATTAAACAACCTTGACCGAGTTATCCATGCAAAAAACATAGGTGCAAGTAACCAATATAATGAATTGGAATTTCTCGTTAACAAAGGCAACAGTACAGGCACATCAAGAGTTAAATCTACAGCTCCTACCAGTACAAAGTTAAGAAAATTCAATTCAGATACGATCATCGTTGACCAATTAGATAACATTATTGGTAAATTAGAAGGGTCATCTATTTTCATAAAAATTGACGTTGAAGGCCATGAAAAACAAGTACTAGAGGGTATGAAAGGCATTATCAAGACTAATAAATGTTTATTTCAAATTGAATTACTTGATGACACATGCAACCAAATAACAAATGAGTTTAATCTAGTATTTATTGAAAAAATAAATACTGACTTTTATTTTCAATCGTCATAGAACAGTCTAGATATTAATATCATAAGTAACAAATACAGCACATTGAACACTATTCTCCTAAGTATAATTATCCCAAGCTACAATTATGCAAGGCAACTTCATACTGCTGTTACCTCCATCATGCAGCAAACCAACTCTAGCTTTGAAATAATTGTTGTAGATGATGGCTCTACGGACTCTACAAAAGATGTGTTACTCAAACTTCATCAACACTACCCAAACACACTCAGCTATATCACCCAAAATAATTGTGGCGCCGGTTCTGCAAGAAATGCTGGCATTAATTTAGCAAAAGGCGAGTTTCTTCTTTTCCTAGATGCCGATGATGAATTGCGACCAGAAGCCCTCACTCAAATTGAAAAAGCTATTTTATCCTCACCACATTCAAAATTATTTTTAAGCAACCATTTAAGTAAGCCTCAAATTGGAGAAACACGAAAACACCATGTTGGACTTATTAGTAATGATAAGAGTAAAAACTTTAAGAATTTTTTAAATAAAAAAATTAATATGGCTCATGGCGCTTTTGTTGCGCACAACTCTTTATTTAAAAATATAAAATACCCTATTGACCTACAGGCTGGTGAGGATATTCCAGTTTTTGCACAACTTCTTGCTTACGAAATCCCCGAGACAATTGATCACTCGCTTGTAGTAATAAACAAACATAAAGACAGTTTACGCCACCATGTTTTTTCAAATAAGGAAGAAGCGCTAATGGTTTCGGAACGGTTATTTGATAAAAAAATATTAGCACCTCAACTACTAAAATATAAACGATTCTACCTTTCTAAGAGGTGCTTATCCCTATCAAGAACAAATTACGCAGCGAAACAGTACATTGATAGCCGAAAGTGGTATCGAGAAGCTTTATACTACAATCCGGTTTCTTTATTTGAGCTCTCCTATTTTAGAAAATTCATAAAGAGCTTCTTTAAGAAATAACTTATATTAGTTTCTAATACCGTCTTGGAAAGCTAAACCTTCCCAATAGGTAATTATTAATGGTAACCAAAATATTAGCCACGCAGTGGCTTTGGACTTACAATAATGAACGTCCGCATACAGCGATTGGTGGCATACCGCCTAGACAGTTACTGAATGCAGCTTAAACAAACGTATGTTAGGATAATGATTAGGATGTCTACCTAAGTCAGATTTCAGACACTTTAATTATCCAAACCAAATACAGCATCAAAAATAGGAGATACTTGCTTAGCCCCATACGTAGATAAATGATCATCATCTTTATATAAAAGCTTATTATCGTTCATTACGCTACATTCATGATCATCACATAATATTTCCCATGGCTTCACGATAATAACCCGCTCGCTATGTAATGCATCAAACAATTTTTTTACCCTACTATTTCGAGCTTTATAGTCTTCAATAGAAGGTGAGATAGCCTCATTCAAGTTTCGTCCTGTTCTTTCCGTAACAAAATAAACTGTCTCAACGTTATAACCTACCTCTGGAACTTGACTAACTAGTACCACTCGTTTATTTAATGTTAACAATTTATTAACTGTTCTCTTTAAGGCCAAGCCTACAACACGTTCATCGTTTTCTAATTGTTGCAATGGGTTTGAAGAAATAATATTACGCAATTTGATAGCTTCAAGCGCCTCAACACCGTAACCGCCTCCTTCTATTTGCGCCGCCCAACGGGCGGCCAGAATAACCGTATTTAGTGTTGGATGCGTTTTAATATACTCAAAGACTTTATCGTTAAATGGAAGACACTCCTTTACAGAAAGAACATCTACGCCAATCAATGGGGGGCAGCCATTGACCGAAGAAATCAACCCTGATTTATCATATCTTAAGGCACTAATACTCACTCCATTTGCTATAGCCCGAGCATGAGAATCACCCCATAGAAGAATACTAGGCTCCTCATCAGCTGCTCCAAGCAAACAGCCTTCACCACCCACTACATTTAGTTCTGAACCTTTACTACACGCCCCCCATTTTTCCCATATTTCACCACCATCAACCTCTATATCGCTTCGACTAGAGAAACCATCAGTTGCTTTAATAACTAAACGTAAAAGAAAAATACTAAACATAACCCTGATAGTGACTTTAAAAAGTCGTTTTTGACTGGTAAAAAAGCGAGGAGACCTGAAAGGTTGCTCAATATACTTCCATGATAAAAAAGAGATAACCCCCATCAAACCGAGTAGCAACAACGTTTCAAATGGTTGCATAGGCCTAATCAGCAGA
>JAESUN010000187.1 GCA_016763045.1 Opitutaceae bacterium
AATCCGCGACCCGACCGGTAGTGTTGGCGGATACGCAGGACAATCCCGGCGCGGGCGGCGATTCCAATACCGCAGGTATGCTCCGCGCGCTGGTGGAGAACCGCGCCGAGCAGGCGTCGTTTGGGCTCATGGTGGACCCGGTAGCGGCGGAGGTGACCCATCGTGCGGGCGTCGGCGCTGAAGTGAATTTGAGTTTCGGTGGACATTCCGGCGTGGATGGCGACGAGCCGTTTGAGGCTGTTTTTACCGTCGAGCGATTGCATCATGGGCGCTTTGATGCGACAGGGCCGTTTTACAAGGGCGCTGAGTTCAATCTTGGGCCCTCGGCGTGCCTCCGTATCGGCGGCGTACGCGTTGTGCTTGCGTGCACCAAAGTGCAAATGGCGGATCAGGCGTTGTTTCGGTTTGTCGGCATTGAGCCGACGACCGAGAAAATACTGGTGAACAAGAGCTCGGTGCATTTCCGGGCGGATTTCGCGCCAATCGCTGAGGATATTCTGATTTGCGCGGCGC
Source organism: Opitutaceae bacterium (assembly GCA_016763045.1). Taxonomy (GTDB): domain Bacteria; phylum Verrucomicrobiota; class Verrucomicrobiia; order Opitutales; family Opitutaceae; genus NORP342. The sequence goes on from JAESUN010000187.1 coordinate 514, forward strand.
CGGGGCCGATGATCGCCGACCCCGCCAAGTTGCCCTGGACGCGATTACGGGCGGGTGTCAGGTTGAATCCTTTAGGACCAGTATGGCAAGGCGGCTAAATGTCCTAATCAGCGTTCAGGCGCCCTATTCGGCGTTCAAGCTTCGCAAGGTGCGACGCATGACCTTTCCAGTGGTGGTCATTGGCAACTCGTCCATGAATTCAACATGGCGCGGATATTCATGAGCGGCTAGTCGGGTGCGTACGAAATTCTGAATATCGGCTATTAGCGCACGCGACGCCGCGTCATCGTCTGGCGAAGCGCCTTCCGCGAGCACAATATACGCCTTGATGGCCTCGGTCCTAAGTGCATCGGGGATTCCGATGACGGCGGCCATTGCAATTGCCGGGTGTTTGGACAGGCAATCTTCGATCTCTCCGGGACCAATGCGGTACCCGGCGCTCGTGATGATGTCGTCGTCGCGGCTGACATACCAGAAATAACCATCCTCGTCGCGACGCGCCAAATCGCCGGTAACCAGCCAATCGCCGACAAATTTTTCCTGTGTCGCCTTCTCGTTGTTCCAGTAACCCAGAAAGGCGACCGGGTCGGGGGTTTTGATTGCAACCGCCCCGACCTCGCCGTCCGGCAGGGGAACGCCGTTTTCGTCAATAATCGCCACGGTGTGGCCGGGAATGGCGCGGCCCATGGAGCCGGGGCGAATTTCCATAACGGATGCGCAATTGCCGACGACCAGATTACATTCGGTCTGGCCATAGAATTCATGGATCGTCAGGTCGAATGTCGCCCGACCCCAATCCAGCAGCTCAGCGCCTAAGGTTTCACCGCCGCTGCCGATGGTTCGCATAGCGTAATCCCATCTTTCCCGCGGATTGGAGACCTGTCGCATCAATTTCAGCGCGGTTGGTGGAATGAAGGCGTTGCGCACCTTGTAGTCTGCGATCAGCTGGAAGGCCTCTTCCGGGTCGAATTTTCGGGCGCGGTACGCCAGAACCGGAACGCCGTGATGGAGCGCGGGAAGCAGAACGTCAAGCAACCCGCCAACCCAGGCCCAATCGGCGGGCGTCCAGAACAAATCATCTGGTTGGGGAAAGAAATCGTGTGGAAATTCAACGCCGGGCAAATGACCCAGTAATGTGCGGTGAGCATGAAGCGCACCTTTTGGCGGGCCTGTTGTGCCGGACGTAAAGACGAGGATGGCCGGGTCGTCTGCTCTGGTGACGACAGGCGTGAAGGCGTCGCTGGCGGCGGCGAGCGCATCGTGAAAATCCTCAACGCCTTCGGCAGTCCTGTCTTCTGAGCCCTCTATAGAAAGGATGGTCGCCAAATCTGGCAAGGCGCTCCGGATGTCGGATAGCTTTTCAAGACTGTCGCGGCCTGTAATCAGCAATCTGGCGCCGCTACTGGATAGGCGGTAGGCCAGCGCATCTTGTCCAAACAGGGTGAACAAGGGGACCGCAACCAATCCAGCCTTGTACGCGGCGATGTGAACGATGGCGGTTTCCGGCGCTTGTGGTAGTAAAATGCCGACTCTGTCGCCGCGGTTCAAACCTTTGGCGATAAAGACATTGGCCAGTTGGTTGGACAGCGCGCGCAAATGGCCAAAGCTATAACGCTGCGGGGCGCCGTCGCCCGTGTGGTAAATGAGCGCGAGGTCATCCGGTCTGGTTTGCGCGTGTTTGTCGCAGACATCGACGCCTATGTTATAAAATTCCGGGATATCCCATTGGAACCGCTGCTGAACTTCGTCGTAGGTTTCGCCCTGCCGCAACATTGGTCGGTACCTCTGGCCGTTCGTTTCGCCTTTTGACTGGCGCGGATAAATTCGCCTGCGTAGTCTTCCGAGCGCAGTGTACCCGCAGTGTACCTAATGGAAGTGTGAACGAAAATGGAAACAGCGACTCCGACTTACCCGCATTTATTCACACCGATAAAAATCGGGTCTCTGTCGTTACCCAATCGCTTGATGATGGGTTCTATTCATACCGAACTGGAGCACAGATCCGGCGGTATGGCGCGTCTGGCTGCGTTCTACGCCGCGCGCGCGGCAGGCGGCGTCGGTTTGATTGCGACGGGCGGGTTTTCGCCAAATCGCGCCGGGAATCTGACGGCGGCGCGAGTGGAAATGTCGACGGTGGAAGATGCGCAAAGCCATGAGATCATCACGCGCGCGGTGCATGAGTCCGGGGGGCGGATCGTCTTGCAAATCCTCCATAGCGGACGGTACGGATACCATCTTCATATCGTGGCGCCCTCAGCGCTGCGCTCGCCGATCAACCGGGATGAACCGCATCCCTTGAGCGCGGCGGAAATCGAACAAACCATTGAAGATTACGCGCGATCGGCGGAATTGGCGCGGATCGCCGGGTATGACGGCGTCGAGATTATGGGATCGGAAGGGTATCTGATCACCGAGTTTTTGTCGTTGCGCACTAATCTGCGTGAGGACGACTGGGGCGGTAGTTTCGATAATCGGTTACGGTTTCCAGTGGCGGTGATGCAACGGGTCCGGGCGCGCGTGGGTGAAGACTTCGCGATTGTCTTTCGAATTTCGGCGCTGGATCTCGTCGAAGGCGGGTTGACCGGCGACGAAACCCGCCAATTGGCCAAGGCGATGGAGACAGCGGGGGCCGATATGCTCACGACGGGCATCGGTTGGCACGAAGCGCGGATTCCGACGATCGCGCAAGCGACGCCGCGCGGCGGCTTTGTCTGGGCGACGGAAAACTTGAAGGCGGCGGTGTCAATTCCAGTTGCCGCCAGCAATCGGATAAATACGCCGGAATTGGCTGAATCGGTTGTCGCGGCGGGGCAAGCCGACCTTGTGATGATGGCGCGGCCGTTCCTCGCCGACGAAAATTTTGCGGCGAAGGCGCGTGTGGGCGACCGCAAGGCGATCAACATCTGCATCGCATGCAATCAGGCGTGCCTCGACCACTATTTTAAAGGCGAGGTGTGCAGTTGTCTGGTGAACCCTCGCGCCGGGTTCGAGACGATCTATCCGGTTGTTCAAGCCAAACAACCCAAACGCATT
>JAESUN010000188.1 GCA_016763045.1 Opitutaceae bacterium
CGGAAGGTGAGCGGGAAAATGCCAGAAAGGCTTATGAATCTATTCTTCAGTACAATCTTCCCGGGGCGGCATTGGCAAAAGCTCGCCTATCGGGTTTGTTACAGGGTAATTTATAATCAGAATGAAATAAGCGATGAATTGGGAACAGATCAGTTTGCTAGAGTTATTTAAGATGGGTGGCCCCGTTATGTGGGTCTTCCTTTTTCTAAGTGTGGTAGGTCTTGTTCTCTTTATTGAGCGGGCATTGTATTTGCATCGTGGGCAGATCCGGTCATCGGAGTTTTTGGAGGGGATCAAGAATATTATTCGAAAGCGACGGTTGGTCGAGGCGTTGACAGTGGCAGAAGAAACGCCGGGCCCAGTGGCTGGTATCGTGAAAGCTGGCTTGCTGCAGTTTGAGGAGCCTGAGGAGAAGATTCGGTTTTCGATCCAGGAAGCCGCGTTGGTTGAAATTCCGGCTTTGGAGCGTAGGGTTGGTTCTATTGCGGCGATTGCCCAAATTGCACCACTACTGGGTCTGTTGGGAACTATCTTGGGGATGATACAGACCTTTTACCAGTTTGAGGTCGATGGCAGCTATGCTGCAGCGGATGTTTTGTCGGGCGGAATGTGGCAGGCTCTCTTGACGACAGCAGGTGGTCTTTCCGTTGGAATAGCTGCTCATTTGGCCCATCATTTCCTGGCCGGGAGGGTGAAAGCTCTGGTTTATGATATGGAGTGGGTTGGGAATGAGATCTTACAGTTCCTTCTTTCGGAGAGAAAACGGCATAAGATGATTGATCAGGAGAAAAATTCTGGATGATAACCCGAACTTTTCAGTTCACAAATCACCTACGTCGGAAAGTACGGACTTTTGACGTAATTCCAATGGTTGATGTATGCCTGATCTTTATTTTCTTTTCGCTCTTGAGTTCGAAGTTCGTATTGGCTCCGGGGGTTTCCTTGCATTTGCCTGAGAGTCGATATGCTGATCTGGATGCGTTACCTATCTACCAAGTCTTAACGATTGGAGAGATTGGAGGAGAAGAACGAATTATTTATGATGGGGCGATTCACAACTTACTGTCCTTTGAGAGATCGTTGGAGTCGGCTGGCAACGAGATTAAGGATACGGTATTACTCATCCGGCTCGATGAGCATATTTCGGTTCAGACATTGGTCAAAGTATGTGATGTGGCTCGGGCAAAGGGGTTTAAGCAGGTGCAAATAGCTGCCGAAGTTGAGAACGAGAGTCCCTCTGGTTTTTAGAAGGGCTTTAAAAATGTCTAAGACGATGTCTGGATCTGCTGTAACAATTGGAGAGAATAAGAAAAAGAGGGGGAGGGAGATACGAGCTTGGGATCGCTATTATAATAGCGGTGATTGTTCACGTTGCTGGTTTAGTTTTTTTTCAGCTGTCTGAGCCAGAGCTTTTGGCTAAAAGAGGGGTGCCTCCTAAGGTTCTTTTGACCAGAATTAATCAGGAGGTTGATCAAGTCCTGAAGGAACAACTCCAGCTTTTTGATAATAAGCCTCTTTTTCTTCCCACAAAATGGAATTATGCTAATTCAGAGAACTTTTCTGTAAAAGATAGCAGGTTGGTGGAGGTTTTTAAGACAGAAGCTCCTTCCTTTTTTCCTTCTGAGGGTGTTTTCGAGAGTTTTTCTCAGGTTTCAGGTGATATAATAGAGAATCCTGATGATGTGCTAAAGGGGGTGAACGGCAGCTATCTTAGGGCGTTGGGGCAACGGGATGAGCCGGTGAAGCCGGTATCGACGCGAATGGCGGCTATCGAAGTTTACTCTACAAGAGCTGGTAGCATTGTTTATTCAGAGGAGGTGGGGTTGAGGGAGGAGCGCCTGGGGGATTTTTCTCACCAGGGGCTGTTGTGGATGCCTGTGGAGTTTTTGATCTTGATTGATATAACGGGTGCAATTGGACGACCTTTGCTTACGGCGAGTTCTGGGTCGGAAGAAATTGATGATTTCTTCCGCGATTTCATTTCAGAGGAACTGAATCTGGCGAAGAAAATAGACCCCGGATATTATCGAATTCTCATAGGGCCATAAAGAGATAGATTTTATTTAAAATAACAGTTGACGGCAATTTTTGGGTTATACATGTTCTCCCTTCACTTTAATATTATACCAGCACTGAACTATAGTGCCCTTGTAGCTCAGTTGGCAGAGCGCGTCCTTGGTAAGGACGAGGTCGGCGGTTCGAATCCGCTCGAGGGCTCCAGAAATGGAAGCCGGCTGTTTTCCCCGGCTTAAATAAAAAGAGAACAAATATAACACATTAATTAATCAATCAGATGGCTAAAGGAACCTTCGAAAGAACTAAACCACACGTTAACGTTGGCACAATCGGGCACGTTGACCACGGGAAAACTACTCTTACAACAGCAATTTTGTCAGTTCAGGCTGGCAAAGGTTTGGCAGAGGCCAAGTCGTATGCAGATATCGCTAAAGGCGGAACTGTTCGTGATGCCTCTAAAATTGTGACCATTTCTGTGGCGCACGTGGAGTATGAATCAGACAAGCGCCACTACGCTCACGTTGATTGCCCAGGCCATGCTGACTTTGTTAAGAATATGATTACAGGTGCAGCCCAGATGGATGGTGCTGTTCTTGTTGTAAGTGCATCTGATGGACCGATGCCTCAGACTCGTGAGCACATTCTGCTAGCTCGTCAGGTGGGTGTTCCTAATATTGTGGTTTTCCTTAATAAGGTTGATCTGATTGATGATGAAGAATTGCTCGAACTCGTTGAAATGGAAATCCGTGAACTTCTCTCGAAGTATGATTTTCCTGGCGATGATGCGACAATCATTCGTGGATCTGCTACAGCAGCATTGGATGGTAAGGAAGAAGGTAAAGCAGCTATTCAAGCTCTTATGGAAGCTCTCGATAGCGAAATCGCTGAGCCAGATCGTGAGATCGATAAGCCTTTCCTTATGTCTGTTGAAGACGTTTTCTCTATTACAGGTCGTGGTACTGTCGCAACTGGACGTATCGACCGTGGAGTTATCAAAGTAGGTCAAACTGTTGAAATCGTTGGTATTAAAGATACTATATCAACAACTGTTACGGGTGTGGAAATGTTCCGCAAGATGCTTGATCAAGGTCAGGCTGGAGATAATGTTGGGCTTCTACTTCGCGGTATTGAGAAGGATGCTGTTGAACGTGGCCAAGTATTGGCTGCTCCTAAGTCTATCACTCCTCACAAGCGTGCGAAGGCAGAAATCTATGTTCTGTCCAAGGATGAAGGTGGCCGTCATACGCCTTTCTTTAAGGGATACCGTCCTCAGTTCTACTTCAGAACAACGGATGTTACAGGTATCGTAACATTACCTCCAGATGTTGAAATGGTTATGCCTGGCGACAATGTCAGCATCGAGATCGACCTGATCGTTCCTATCGCCATGGAAGCAACTCAGAGATTTGCTATTCGTGAAGGTGGCCGTACTGTTGGTGCTGGTCGTATAACCGAAATCATCGAATAAGAACCCTCTTTCGCACTTAATTGATCCGCCGGGATTCCCCCCGTCCAGGGGCTTCCCGGCCACTTCGTTTTTAACTTATGCTCGGAGGACAGTAGCTCAATTGGTAGAGTAGCGGTCTCCAAAACCGACGGTTGTGGGTTCAAGTCCCTCCTGTCCTGCCATTTTTTACAAAACATATGAAAAACCCATTTCGCAGCATCCGTATCTTTTTTAGTGAGACGGTTGGAGAGTTGAAAAAAGCTACTTGGCCGACTATGGTTGAGTTACGTGATTCGACGATCGTGGTACTGGTTGCCATTGTGATCCTTGGGGTATTCATTATGATAACCGATTTCTCATTGTTCCAAGTGGTTGAGCTTTTCTCCTCATGGGTTCGCTAGTCTCTCATAAAATTTAATGTCCGCTCCCTTACAGATTCCCAGTGGCGCTCAGTGGTTTGCGTTGCATACTCTCTCCAATAAAGAGGCGAAAGTTAAGAAGTACATTGAAAAGTTCATATCGATCGAAGAACTAGATGATTTCGTTTTTGAAGTTCTTCTTCCGACTGAAACTGTTTCTGAGGTAAAACAGGGTAAGAAAAAGAGCCAGGAGCGGAAGTTAATGCCCGGTTACGTTTTTGTTCATATGAGATTATATGATGAAAACGGTAAGATTCTGAACAAGCCGTGGTATTTTATTAGAGAGACTACTGGTGTTATTTCATTCGTTGGAGGAGAAAGACCATCTCCCCTGAGAGATAGTGAAATCGCAGATATTCGTGCTCGTATGGAAGCTTCCGACGGCAAGGAAACGCCGAAGATTCAATACGAAATCGAAGAAGAAGTTAAAATCACGGACGGACCCTTTCTCAACCTCAACGGGAGGATTGATGAAATCGATCCCGATAAGGGCAAACTCAAAGTTTCTGTTTCAATATTCGGACGTTTCACTCCTGTGGAGCTGGAATATTGGCAAGTTGAACGCATCACTGACTAACATTTTATGGCCAAGAAAATAACAGGCTACATCAAACTACAACTTCCTGCTGGCGCGGCGAATCCTGCTCCTCCAGTTGGGCCCGCTTTAGGTGCTCAAGGCGTCAATATCATGGCGTTTTGTAAGGAGTTTAATGCCAAAACTAAAGACCAGTCTGGGACGATTCTTCCGACGGTGATCACCGTTTATGCGGATAAGTCCTTCACCTTCATTCTGAAGTCTCCCCCTGCTGCTGTGCTTTTGAAGAAAGCTGCTGGGATCGCTAAAGGATCTGGTGTGCCAAACCGCGACAAGGTCGGAACGGTTACACGGAAGCAGCTTCTGGAGATTGTAAACACGAAACGGAAAGATTTGAATGCCAATACTGACGAGGCCGCTATCGACATTATAGCTGGAACTGCTCGGAGTATGGGTATTGATGTTGTTGACTAAAACAAAAAACCTTGAGCAGGAGCTTCGCGGCGTTGGAACTGCAAGGAGAAAAAAATGAGCAAAAATACTAAAAAATATCGCGCTTCTCTTGAAGTGGCTGATCTAGAGAAGGACTACTCGATTGCGGATGCAGTTGAGGTCCTCTATAAATTCTCGAAGGCAAAGTTCGATGAAACGATTGAACTTTTTGTTCGCTTGTCTGCGGACCCTCGCCAGGGTGAGCAAATGGTGAGAGGGACTGTGGTCCTTCCTCATGGCAGCGGAAAGAAGGTAAAGGTCCTCGCTTTTACGAATGACGCAGAGGCTGCTTTGGCTGCTGGTGCAGATCACGCAGGCTTGAAGGACTATATGGAGAAGATCTCTGAGGGATGGCTTGATTTCGATGTTGCTGTCGCCACGCCAGAAGCGATGAGAGAGGTGAGAACTATTGCACGTGTGCTGGGACCAAAAGGATTAATGCCCAATCCGAAGTCAGGAACGGTCAGTGTTGATATTGAAGAAGCGATTAAAGCCGTGAAGGCAGGTCGAGTTGAATTTAAAATGGACAAGACAGCCAACATTGGAGTTGGGATTGGGAAATATTCCTTTTCACCCGAACAAATCACGGAAAACATTAAGGCTCTGATCGAAGCTATCGGCAATGCCCGACCTGCTGGATTAAAGGGTCGTTATATTCTTAACGTAGCGGTTTCTGCTACAATGACTCCGAGTGTTACTTTTGCATCGGGGGAATACGTTAACCTTTAAGAGAAGACTATATCGATGAGACAAGAAAAAGAATTACTCGTAGATGAAGTTTCAGGTCAGCTAAATAAATCTGACTATGTTTATCTCGCAAATTATAATCGCATAACTGTTAGTGAGGTTTCTTCCTTGCGCGATGAACTGGCCAAAGAAGAGGCTGAGTTCCATGTCGTGAAGAACAGCATCTTGAGGGTTGCCCTCAAAAAGTTGGAATTACCCGATCTTGATGAATGGCTGACTGGACCAACTGCTATCATTGTTGGGGGAGAAAACCCCAGTGGTGTTGCTAAGGTTCTTAAGAAATTTGCAAAGAAGCTTGAGCGACCAGAAATCAAAGTAGGTGTACTTAGTAAGAAGACGATGTCTTCTGATGAAGTGAGTCTACTGGCTGAATTGCCATCTCTCGAAGCTCTTCGAGGACAGCTTCTCGGTCTTCTGCAGCAGCCAGCACAGAGCATGTTGTTTGTTCTTAATGGAGTGCCGTCCAATCTGCTGAATGTGCTTCAAGCTAAAGCAAAGGAAGAATAAACGATAACAAACTATTAACCACTTTCGAAACGGTAGCTGATTCAGTTTTCGTTTCAAATTAGACAAATAACCATCAATCCAAAGAACCCGGCTAGGGGAGATTCCCTTAAAAAATCCTTTATGGAAAACTAGTCATTCAAGGAAAAATAACATGTCAGACATATCAAAAGAACAAGTAATCGATTGGTTGAGTAACCAGTCCGTAATCGAAGTTGCAGGTCTTGTAAAAGATTTGGAAGAAAAGTGGGGCGTTAGTGCTGCTGCTCCTGTTGCTGTAGCTGCTGCTCCTGCTGGCGAAGCTGCTCCTAGCGAAGAACAGACTGAATTTGATGTCATCTTCGTTGCTCCAGGACCTAACAAGATTGCTTCAATTAAGGAAGTTCGCTCAATTACGAGTCTCGGACTTAAGGAAGCAAAAGACTTGGTTGAAGGCGCTCCAAAGCCAGTCAAGGAAGGCGTTTCTAAAGATGAAGCTAACGAGATCAAAACGAAGCTCGAAGCTGCAGGCGCAAAAGTCGAAATCAAGTAACATTGCTGCTTACTTTTTGTTTAAAAACTTCTTTATCAGAGGACAGATTCGGAGAAATACCGCATCTGTTTTCTCTGTTTTCATTTCAAGGCGAAATCAGACCTGATTTCGCCTTATAGTCCGTACCGTTTTCTCGATTATAACCAGATTCCCGTTCACTGAAAGGCAAGACTCATGGCAGACCGCATTAATTATGGTAAACTAAAGGAGGTTATTACACCTCCGAATTTGATCGAAATACAGATCAACTCTTGTCTGGAGTTTTTGCAGAGGGATGTTCCGAATAATCAGCGAAAGCCTGTTGGTCTGGAATCCGTCATTAAGGATGTTTTTCCCATCGAAAGTTATGATGGCCGTCTCGTGCTCGAGTATGTATCTTACACGATTGGAGATTCCAAGAATTCAGAAATTGAATGTATGCGTGATGGTATCACGTATGCAGTTCCTTTGTATGTAAAACTCCGCTTGAGGGAGGAAGATTTCATTAAGGATGAGGAAATCTACATGGGAGAGATTCCCATGGTCACTGAACGAGGCTCATTTATCATTAATGGAGCTGAACGTGTGGTGGTCAGTCAGCTACATCGTTCTCCTGGTATCTGCTTTGAAGTAGCTCTTCATACAAACGGGAAAGAGCTTCATTCATTCCGAATCATTCCCGATCGCGGAACATGGTTGGAAACTCAATTTGACAATAATGAACTGCTCTATGTTTACTTGGACCGTCGTCGTCGGAGAAGAAAATTCCTGATAACTACTCTTTTACGGGCTATTGGTCATAGTTCGGATGTGGATATCCTAGGTTTATTCTATGATATTGAGACGATCGAAACAAATGCGGCCCTCAAGATGGAGAATGTGAGTTCTCTCGTTTTGGTGGAAGATGCCGTGGATGCCCAAGAGGGAGTTGTCCTTGCGCGTGCGTTC
>JAESUN010000189.1 GCA_016763045.1 Opitutaceae bacterium
AAACTAGCCATCTTGACCAAAGGCCTCACCTATGAAGGTGACCGCCTGAAAGTTGAAAAAGCACGTCTCATGGGACAGCGTAATATCTCTGAATCTCAGATCATTGATGTTCAAATGCATCATGGAAAAAAAAGGGAGATACGAAGGCTCTTTTCAGCAATTGGGTTTGATGTTGTTCGATTAAAACGTTACCAAATCGGAAAATTTTCTCTACGCGGATTTCCTTTGCGCGCCGTGAAAATATTACATAAAACTGAAATCGAACAATTGCTGAAAACGAATCTGTAGCTCCCCCGGGGGGATCTATCCAAAGAGGAAACTTCAAAATGAAAAAATCTGCCCTAGCACTCTTTCTCTCATTCGGAATCATCTCCGCCTTATCCGGCTCTGTCATTGCAGACCATGATACTGTCTTAAGAGCTCAACCCGACTCTGATGCTCCCATTATAACAATCCTGAAAGCAGGTACTTCCTACGAACTCACGACCGCAGAAGATTTACCTCCAAATAGCCCTGATCTCCCAACAGACTGGATAGCAATTAACTATAGAGGTTCTTTTAAAGGCTTCGTAACCAATAATAACATTCGCAAAGACCTTTCGATCTCTCCCGGAGCTTCCATCTATCAATCAGCTTCAAGCGATGCAGCTATTTTCACGACAATGGAAATAGATGATGATGCGGTCTTCGTCTCACCAGAAGCAGGATGGTCACAAATAGTCATCCGGAAAACAATTCCCTTATACATCAATACCTCTGAAGAACCCAACACATCCGAAGAATCTGTTTTTCCAACTCCTTTGGTAGAACCTGAGCTAATTACGCCTATCACCGCCGAGATCATCATCGACCAACCCGAAGTTCAGGCGATGCCAATAGCACGACCAGAACCGAAAGAAACGTCCGATGAAATCACGGAGCTTCCTCCAGCTAGACTCTTCCATGGCATCTTCGCAAAAACCAAACGCTTCCTCGGACGTAAACCGAAATACGACTATCGTCTCCTCGATTCACAAGAGAAAACCCTTCTGTATCTCGATGTCAGCACGCTTCTAATCACTGATCCTCTAGAAAAGTATCTGGGACGGAAGATAAATGCCTTCGGAACAGGACGAGTACCTGTGAAGTCCAAGTACCTCGTCATTAGAGTAGAATCGCTACGCTTGGCTGAATAAACGAAGCTTACTGGTAAAATACATCTCCCATTCATGGAACTGATCAACGGAAACGAAATAGCAGCGACCATCGTTGCTGAACTTAAAGAAGAAGTCTCCCTCCTACAAGGGAAGAAACCTTGTATCACTTTTATTAGAGTCGGTGACGACCCCGCATCTGTTTCCTATGTTAACAAAAAAAACAAGATTGCTGCGGAAATTGGAATGACTCCAAAACTGGAGCAATTTCCACTTGATGTAAGTAAAGAAGAACTTTTTGCAAAGATCGACGAACTCAATGCCGACCCCTCGGTTCATGGAATATTGATCCAGGCTCCTCTTCCTTCTCATATCGATGCAGTGGAAACATTTCGCAGAGTTGATCCTGGAAAAGATGTCGATGGTTTTCACACCGTAAATATAGGAAAAATATGCCAAGAAGATGAGACAGGATTCGTTGCCTGCACTCCTGCTGGGATTATGGAACTTCTCTCCCGTTCAAATGTATCTCTAGATGGAAAACATGTTGTGGTCCTCGGTCGAAGCCTCATCGTCGGTAAGCCTGTCGCACTTCTTGCTATGCAACGACAATCATGGGCAAACGCAACCGTGACAGTTTGCCACTCTCGCACTACTGACCTCCCATCAATCACTCGACAGGCCGATGTCCTCATTGCCGCAATAGGTAAGCCGGAATTCGTTACTAAAGACATGGTAAAGCCAGGTGTTGTCGTCATCGATGTCGGCATCAACCGAGTAGCGGATTCATCCCGAAAATCAGGATACAGGCTAACCGGAGATGTAAATTTCGCTGAAGTATCACCTCTAGCGAGCAAAATAACTCCAGTTCCCGGGGGCGTCGGCCCCATGACTGTTGCCATGTTAATGAAGAATACTCTGAAAGCTTTTAAATTGGCTCAAGCCTAGCCTAACGCGGATATTCAATAGGCCCATCGCATAGTCCAACGTGTCAAATACTCCCAAAATCCTGGTCGTAGATGACCATCCCACTAATGTCCTCTTGCTCAAGCGAATACTTGAAAAAGCAGCCATGCAGGTGTTTACAGCAGAAAACGGGATCCAATGCCTGCAACGCGTAAATGAAGTTTTTCCCGATATCATTCTCTTGGATATTCAAATGCCAGGGATGGATGGAACAGAAGTCTGTAAAAGACTTAAAAGTGACAATGCAACCAAATCTATCCCTGTTATCTTCATCACATCCAAAGATTCCAAAAAGGAAAAACTGGAAGGACTCGAAGTCGGAGCTGTTGACTATATTATCAAGCCGATCGACATCGACGAGACTCTGGCTCGAGTGAACACTCAGCTAAGAGTTCTTTCCATGCATCGAGAAAACCTTGAGCTCCAACGCCGCTTAGAAGAATCTCGTCGAACTGCAGCCCTCGGAACAATCACAGAAGGTATTTCACACAATCTAAATAACCTGCTCGGTATCGTCATTGGTTATATAGAGCTCATCAAAATGAATGCCCTGAAACCAAAAATCCAGGACAAGTATCTTTCAAAACTAGAAGAAGCAATCGACCGAATCGTATCAATCATCCAACAAGTTAGTTCTCTTTCTAGAGAAGCTCACCCTGAATTCCGATCCATTCGTCTTTCTAACCTCCTGGGTGACTCCATTCGACGTTTCCAAAAAAATCACAACATAGCCACTTCTATCCAAATTGAAAATGAAGCCGGAGACCTCTCAATTGAGACTAATACCGAAATATTCGAAGAAGCACTTTCGACACTTCTCATCAATGCGTGGGAAAGCTACGGAGAAATTGAAAATGCAGAAAAACCCATCATTTTTCGAATTACCCGTTCAGACAATGTCTCTCTTTTATTCTCTGTCATAGATCACGGTTCTGGTATTCCTCCAAAGTTAAAAGACACCATCTTTCAACCCTTTGTCAGCAGCAAAGGTACAGTCGGGGTAGGAATGGGCCTAACTATTGCAGAAAACCTTATAAAACAACTGGGCGGAGACCTTAATCTCCAAGACAGACCTCAAGGAGGAACTATCGCAACTTTTCAACTACCGCTTTTCCAATGACCAAAAATCTAAATCTACATTATGCCTTTATTGGAGCAGGAAGTATGGCAGCAGCCATGATCGAAGGGCTTATTTCTCATTCTGTATGTACCCCTGATGAAATCGGTTGCCTCAGCAAACATGGAGAAAGAGCTGCTTCCTTATCCGAAAAGCATAAGATAAAACTCCTTCAAGAGCTCGAAAATCCACTAGAAAACGCAACAACGATTGTCTTAGCTCTCAAACCACAACAATTGGGAGACCTGAACCCAGCACTGGTCAAAGCGACAAAAGATAAACTCATCATCTCGATTCTCGCCGGCAAAAAACTCTCTCGGCTTAAAGAGTCTTTTCCTGAATCCAGAAACATCGTTCGAGTCATGCCCAACACCCCATCTCAAATTGGAGCAGGCATGTCTGCCTATTGTTCATTGGCCCAATTAACCACATCCGACCAACAATCGGTTGACCACCTCTTGGCCGCAATGGGGTCACACCTTGAAGTAGATGAGAGCCAGATGGATATCGTCACAGCCATCAGTGGCAGTGGCCCCGCTTATGTTTTTGAATTTATAGCCGCCCTAAGAGATGGAGGAATCAATGGAGGACTTGAGGATGCAGTCGCTTCAAAACTCGCTCTTGAAACGGTCCTTGGAGCGGCGCGCCTTCTAGCACGAGAGAATGTCACTCCGGAAAGCTTACGCGATAAAGTCACCTCTCCCAATGGGACGACCATGGCAGCTCTACAAACGCTCGAAAAAAGAGATTTCCGAGCACTCATAGGCGAAGCAGTCGAATCTGCCCGGCTCCGCTCTATTGAAATTTCCAAAGAGGCCTGAGACGACGACACTCCTCTAGCCGATTCGCCTTAAATCAGATAGGATCGAACGCTTATATTTTATTTATAAACGTCCAGCTCTTCTACTGTCCAAGCTTGCATGCCACGATCTGGGGCAACTGCACGAGTCGCTTCAACCGTTTCAGTTAAAACCGCTTCTGCCTGATGATCCCATTCACTACGGATATACGTGAGAACAGCCGCAATCTGTTCATCATCCCACATAGGACCGAAAGCAGGCATCACACTATTATATTCCATACCATTAACAGTAATGGGCCCAGTCAGACCATTGAGAAGAATTCGAATCGGCCGCTGTTCGGAACCAACCACATATTCAGAGCCTTTCAATGGAGGAAAAATACCTGCGACTCCTGTCCCCGTGGCTTGGTGACAGACCACACAATTTTGAGTA
>JAESUN010000190.1 GCA_016763045.1 Opitutaceae bacterium
CGCCCCAAAAGTGAGCAGTGTCACACCGGGTGCCTGCGTGGTAGCCCAGGCGGCCGCCGACCCCATTAGTGGGGCGGTGCATGGCGTCGAGAGTACCGCTGTCATGATGCCGAAACCAAAGCTGCCGCCTAGCGTATCGTGGCGGGGATTGAACTGATAGACGAACCGGGGCAGCCGCACGGCAAACAAACCGCACATCCCCACCGCCATCACCGCGATGATGACGCCGACCGTGATCGAGAACGCTGGGTACTGGAACAGCTGATTGGACGCGGTAAATCCGCTGACTCCTGCGATCGCCACGCCAAGACCTAGCCAGAAGCAGACCACGCCCCCCGCCATCATCGCACCCAGCAAAAGCGTCTTTCGGCGGTTGCCAGCGGTCTGTGCCAGACCAAGGATCTTGATCGGGATCACCGGCAAAACGCACGGCGTAAAGTTCAGTAGCAACCCGCCCACCGCAGCCAGAACCAGCAATAATACAAACCCCACCGGCCCCGAAGGGTCGATCTCAACAATCAGGAAATTCACCTTGCCGGATGATGCGTCTTTCTTAATAGGTTCATCGTCAGGCGTGCCTTCAAGTGCCTGAAACGCAATCGGATCAAATTTCTCAAACAGATCGCTTGGGCCCGAGCCGCTCTGAACCGCCGTATCCACCGCGACCACCTCTAGCTCTGCTGCCACACGCACCGATGTGGGGAAGTCGCAGGCTTTGTCGTCGCACGCCTGGTACTTAACCTCCACCTCGATGTTAATCTTGCCAGGCTCTGCATCGCCCGCCACCAGCACAGGGAGGTAAATCACAGCCTGCCTATCAAACACCGCGATCGGCTCAGGGAGCCCGCCAACCTCTAGCTTATGCGCCTCAGGAAACTGCGCCAGCCCAAATGTCAGGCGGGGGTCATCCGTCTTGACCGTGACTTTCGTGAAGTAAGGCTTAAAGCTCCCCGGCACGGCCTGCGCCTGATCCGATGCGATATGCCAATGATCGACGACATCCAGCACCACCGCCAAGACATCCTGCCCACCGGGCCGAGCTTGGCTCTCAAGCCAGACCGCCTTAGCTGTTACTTTTTGATTCCCCGCCGCCGGACCCGGAATCTGAGCATCCGCAGCCCCCGCCATCACGGATATCAACGATATCACGACCGCCAGGATCGCAGCGATCCTTTGCCCATCCCTCGGCATAAACCGCCAAAAGGCCCGTTCTACACTCAAATGCCCGTTGTAAATATCTTGTCTCATGCTTTACCAACTACTCATTCTACCGCTTCTATTCCTATGGCACCTCAGCACGGCATTTCTATTGAAGCTGAGCCCGCGAAACGACCGATAACGATATGGTAACTCCTTGGCCCACAGGACTCTCGGTACCTATGTCGGATCTGCTAGATCAAAATGAAGTCGACGCGCTACTCGCCGCTGTGGAATCCGGAGGCGATGAAGAGGAAACAACCGCCGAAGCCACCAAGGTGTTCTACAGCAGCAAGCGGATCGGCAACACCGAAGATGTCGAGATCCGCGACTACGATTTCAAACGCCCCGAACGTGTCAGCAAAGACCAGATGCGGGCCCTGCAAACCCTCCACGAAGCCTTTGCCCGTAGCTACGGCGCCCTGCTCTCCGGCTACCTCCGCACCATCGTCGAGGTCAAAGTCGCCAATATCGAGCAGATGACCTTCAGCGAGTTCACCCACTCCCTGCCCAACCCGACCTGCTTCAATCTCCTGTCATGCGAACCCCTGGACGGGAACATGTGCATGGAGATCAGCCCTCTGATTATCTACCCGGTGATTGACCGCCTGCTTGGCGGCTCCAACGCCGACCTGTTCATCCCGCAGCGCCCGCTGACCGCGATCGAGCTTCGGCTGGTTGGCAAAATCATCGACCGAGCCACCACCAGCCTCGCTGAGGCCTGGGCAAATGTCACCCCACTGGACTTCAAACTCGAAGAATCTGAGAGCAACCCAGCCCTGGTTCAAATCGTTCCGCCCAACGAAGTCGTGGTTGTGGTTAATTTCGAGGTCAAGATGGGCAATCGGGCTGGCACCATGAGCCTGTGCATCCCTTACAACGTCATCGAATCCGTCATCGACAAGCTCTCGAACCAGACCTGGGCCGCCTACAAGAAGAACAAGAAGGGCAACCAGTCCCGCCTCCGCTTGGAAGGCCATCTCGAAGCAGCCAAGCTCGATGTCACCACCGTGCTGGCCGACACCTCGATGAAAATCAGCGACCTGATCAACCTCCAGGTCGGCGACATCATCCTCACCGGCAAGCCCGCCGCTAGCCCGCTTTCGCTCTCCGTCGAGGGCAAACGCAAATACATCGGCCAACTAGGCCAGTACCGCGGCCACCGGGCGTTCAAGGTTACCCGCGAGTTATCGCCTAAAGACCGGGTCTAGGCCAGCCACCCCTCTTCCAAAATAGAGCGCTGCGAGCTGTCGATGTGGTACCACCACTTTTCAGGCCAAGGCCCATCCACACCCTTGGCCTTCGCCGCTTCGATCAGCACCGCCCGTATCTCACGAAGTTTCAGGCTAAGCGGGTTGTCGCGTTCATCACCGACCCGGCGAAGATCGCCGTCGCCCATAAGTGAGATCGCTTGGTCTGTCATTGCTGCCACGATGCGACCGGTCGGCGTCAGCTTGGCTGATGCGTGCAACCACTTGTGGTAAGGGTAAGGCTTGCCGTCTAGCACCATCGCCGCACGCAAAGCCTGCTCCAGCGTCTTAGACACGCCAAACAGCACCGCCACCGCGTCACCGCGAAACATGGGGTTATCTGCTGCCCGGTGTTCGCTTCGCATCCTGACGTAATGGTGGATGAACCATGCTTCTCTTATTCGATCTGGCATCGCAGCCAGTGATCTATTTCGCAGTTCAGTCGCGAAACCGTCACGGTCCCTCACGATTTGGCAGTTCCGCAGTTCAAAGAGCGTTGCCATATCGACCGGGCTGAATGCAGATACCAAATGATCTGCCGTCACCAAGTTAACATGACCTTCGACGCCTTTGACTTTCATCACGAAGAAGTTCGTGCCGGCTTCACGTTCAACCATCTTGAGCTGATCGTCATCGACTACCATCCAGAGATCGACATCGGCCACCTCGTCAGTGATCCTCCGAGCACGCGAGCCATGCCAGATCAGCGGGCATTCATCACCTAGCGCTACCAACACAGGCGGGGCCGGATGTACAAGCCATTTCAAGGGTGTTTGCAGTGCATCAAGCATGGGAGGTGTCCCCGTGGTTCACCGCTTGCCGGTACATCTTCCTGTGCGTCTGCGAGAACCCAAGCCGTTTGTATAGCCGGCTGGCTGGGTTCGCTGAAAACACCTGCAATTCCACCGGCATGCCCTTGGCGTCGGCCATCGCCAGCACGTCCCGGATGATCTGCGTGCCCAGTCCTTGGCCTTGGCGTTCAGGCATCAGCCCGATTTCAGCTAGATGCACAAATCCATCGTTCAATTCGACCTTTACGATGCCTGCCGGATCGCCGTCCACAAGAACC
>JAESUN010000191.1 GCA_016763045.1 Opitutaceae bacterium
AAGTGTAAAAAAAAACTGACACTTTTACACTTTAATCGATCCCTTTACTTAATCATTCAGTAGGAGTAGAGACTGAATTCTCCTTGAGCTCTAAATCAGCCAAAATCTCGTTAACTTGATCCACCCATTCGTCTGATAGCCCCAACTCCAAGGATCTTTCGAGGCTTTGGCGTGCCTCAACCCAATCCTTAAGATGAAAGTGACTCATGCCTAAGTAATACCACAAAACCGGATCCTCTTCGTCCTTTCGGAGACATTCCCTCAAACGCCGAACTGCTCTCGTATAATCACCTCGTCGAAAGACAATGATCCCCAATGCTTTCACCAACTCCATGTCCAACGAATACGTTTCGTATGCATCCGATGCCATTTCGTAAGCTTTTTCATTCTCAGCCGGATCTGCAGAATAAAGAATCGCAAGATGCCTCTTCGCCGGATCAAAATCTGGGAACTGCTCTAGAACTACTTCGTAGATATTTCGTGCAATACTCACATCAGATCTCTCCTGATTGATACCAGCGAGAACCATAAGAGCCGGAACATACTCCGGTTCTGTTGAAAGAATTTTCTCTATTTCTGCCTCTTCGGAAAAAGCTCGTTTTATATCCTCGGACAATTCGATCATTTTAAGAAACCGTTTCGCCTCTTCGGTTCGAGAGAATACACCAGGTGTCCCCAGAGCTCGACTCATTGCAACCTTTGCTTCTATAGAGCGCCCTAAAGCATACAGACTCATTGCCAACTGATATTGTACCTCAGGAAAGTCCGGCTGACTAAGCGCTGTTTCCTTAAACAATTTAATTGCCCAGGCGTAATCGCCTGACAAATACGCCACTTTTCCCATTACATAGGAAATATCCGGGTTATTCGGACTTAGATTATATGCTTCTTGTGCTAACTCATAGCCTTTTCCCATATCACCATTTTCAACCAAGAGAGAGGCTAACTTCGCCATAACTCTAGAATACTTCGGATTTATGCTTAAAGCCTCTTCATAAAAATCACGCGCTCTCCCCACATCCCCTCTAGCTTGATACAGCTCCCCAAGACGCCCCAATACAACCAAATCAAGCTCTCTCGCTTCCAAATCCTCTATGACATCTAAATCAGCGACTGCTGAATCGATGAGTAGAACAGATAAATATTTTTTGCATTCCTCTTTTCCGATAAAGTCAGAATCTCCTCGGAGCGCTTCTTCAAACTTGCTACGTGCCAGGACCTCATGGCCCATACTATAATGCGTCATCGCCAAATGAAACAAAACCTCATTGTTATCAGGTAATGCATCGGCACTCTCCTGAAGTATATTGAGCGCCTCTGCATACTCTCCTCGTTTGAAAAGAATCCATCCAAACGTATCCCCCAAGGACGGATCTTCCGGAAACATTTTTCGAGCTTCCTGAGCCATTGCATATGCTTTCTCCAGTTGATCGAATTCTTCTGAATAGAGGTAAGCGAGGTCATTCATTGCCGGACCAAACCGAGGATTGATCACAAGGATTTCTTCGTAAGCAGCACGAGCTTTGTCATATCTCTTTTGCTGACCATGCATCTGACCAATAAGCATATGAGCACCCACATCCTTCGGGGTTTTTTTCACGACTTCTTGAAGTTCTGCGAGAGCAGCATTCTCTTTTCCCATCTTCAAGTATAGTTGTGCCAGCTGCATGTGCGCTTCCCTATTCCCCGGTTGTATTTCGAGAACCTTCCTAAAAGCAGTTTCTGCCTGGCTCTTTTTATCTTGTGCTAAAAGAACCTCTCCCTGGAGAAGATACCATACAGTGATCTCTGGATGTTGCTTTAGCTCTCTTGTCAGTCTCTCCAACGCTTGATCATACCGCTCTTCCAGTAAATCAAGATTTGTCAGCTGCACTAATGCTGGAGAAAAATTCGGGTCTAATGTCACAGAGAGCTCAAACGCATACCGAGCTTCTTCGTTTTTTTCTTGCTCGAGAAGCATCAATCCCACCATAAAACGCCCTTGAGCATCCTCTGGATTCTGCTCTGCCAATAGTTGATAAATCCCCAATGCCTCTTCCGCATCTCCTGCGGCACGATAGACCTCAGCCAATAGTTGTTGGCTTTCCTTCACCTGCGGCCATTTCCGTGTCAACTTTTTGAGAAGCACGATCGAAACGCTAAAATCACCCATTCCTGCCTTCAACCTTGCCTTCAATAGAAGAAGCTCCGGATTATCTGGAGCCAACAGGAGAGCCTCATCTAAGCTCTTCAAGGCTTCGGCAGTCTCACCTTGAGCGAGATAAGCACGTGTCAAATCCTGATAACCTTGAGTCGCCTTCGGATAGAACTTCAGCATTGCTTCAAATTCTTCTACCGCTTTTTCGGCATTGCCTTGCGCCAAAGTCAATCGACCTCTCATCAACAACATTTCCGGATCGACAGGCTCAAGTCTCAACCCCTTGGTAATTAAAACAGCACTCTCTTCAAAGTTCTCCTGAGATGCCTCAACCTCAGCTAGTATTGATAGCGCAGTTATATAATCTGGAGTTTCTTCGACAATTTCCTTGAGTATACTTTTTCCGGCCAGGATGTCGCCCGTCTGGATCTTAAACTGAGCATACCGAAGTCGATCTGGAGAATAAGCAGAAGCCTCCTTCGCTGCAGTTTGAAAAGCCTTTTCCGCTTGATTAAGATCATTCTTTGCCCAGTAGAAATTCCCCAAAGCAGCATTCACTATAGCTGATTCAGAATCAAGTGATCGCGCTCGTTTGAAAGAGTATTCCGCTTCCACCATTTTTTGCTGCTTGAGATCCAGTAGTCCTAAAGCAACATGAACGGAGGCTCTCTCCTTCCCCGACTCGCTGGAAACAAACTCTTTCAAGCGCTGCCTACTTTTGACGATATACTCCTCACTCATCGAGGCCTCTGCCAAAAAAACCGGCGCCCTTTCATTATCAGGCGAGTGTTCAAGAACCAAATTGGCCGCCTCCCACCCTTCCTTCCATTTCCCCAGAGCGAGATAGGTCGCTCCAATTCTCAATCGAACTTCTGTGTTTTCAGAATCAAGATTACTTGCTCTTTGTAAGAACGGAAGCGCTCTCTGAACTCTCCCTTGGTCAAAGTATAAGATTCCGAGATGACTGATTGCTTGAAGATTTTCGGGGTCGATTTGAAGAACATTTAAATACTCAATCTCCGCCTTGCTGTATTGTCTCGAATCAAAGTAATCCGATGCTTTCCCAAGAGAATTTTCCTTTTTTGCTTCGGAAGAACACCCAAAAAAAATCACTGCCAAAAAACAAAAGGAGAGAAACTCAAGAGTTTTAGTATTTATTTTTTGCATGAAAATGAAGGAATACGAATAACCAATTTTAAGATTAGTAATTGGTCAATCTGTCACCGATCGCTTCTGTTCTGATTTCACTAGGAAAAACAATAAGAAAAATAAAGGAATCAAAGACAGAGCAAAAAAAACGGGGCCGCCACTTTTGTGAAGAGGAGAATCAATCATTTCTGGCCCTACTTGCACACACAACTGAGCTATAACAAAAATTCTTAGACTATTTCGCAACACAGCTAGTGGGATAATAAAAAGAACTAAAAGAACGCGTCTCCATATAGATCGAAGAAAAAGGTTAGAAGCGACCAAACTCACAATAAACAAAACCAGACTTGAACGGATCCCACTACATTCCGGCGCCACTTCGAGATCAATACCAGGAAGGCGAAAAATTAAACATTCTCTAAAAATAGGAGTCCCTGATAGTTTCAAAAATAAATACGAAACATCAGCCGAAGCGTATTGAAAAAAGGTTTCGATCCCTATTCTTAAAAAAGAGGGCAAAGGAACAATGAACAGCAAAAAGACAAAAGGGAAAACAAACGTCTTTATCGTGTTTCTTCCCAAAAAGAAAATGGCTCCTGTCAGAAAAAACATAACAAACGCAAAGATCTCTCCAGAAAGAATGTCTTCTTGAGTCAAAGAAGACCCGACATCCACTGTAACCCAACTGACTCCGAGGGCAATCAGTCCCATGAACAGGGGGACTAATGCAAGTAACCGATTTGGCACGGAAGGAGCCGGTAAATCCGTCCTCCTTAACCAAATCAGATAAACACTTATAAAAGGGATTATAAGAACATGAGAATATAAATCGGTCCCCATCGCCAAGTGAATCAACTGGTACAGTGGCAAACTGAAACTAGCTATAAGACCCAACGTAAAAACCAAAAAAAACCGTGGCATAATAAGAGTGAAAAGCTCCCTGACATTGCAGAGAACTCCCGGCACAACTTCGTTCTTCGATCCGCGGTTCAAACCTCTTCTCATATACACCACTCCTCTCTAATACTTAAAAGATTACTCTTTCCTTCTTATGCCTTCCAGACTTGGTCGCTCTTTTCTTCAATATCGAGACCTAGAACTGTCGCGCCTGACCGCGCGAATTGAAGAGAAAGAGGTAAGCCGACATAACCAAGTCCAATAATTGCGATTTTCATAAGATATCTGTATTTTTTAAAAGTAGCATCGCCCGAGAATAGACTGCTTTCCCAGCAGTCTAAACCCAAACATTATAAAAGTATAAAAAAGAATATTTCTTTCTA
>JAESUN010000026.1 GCA_016763045.1 Opitutaceae bacterium
CACCGACACTCCATTCCACTATCCTCTTCATACCGAGGGTTCCACAGTCGGCAACTTTTTAAGTGCCTGCCGAACAAACCACGGTTGCCCGTGACTTGCGCTCCACACTAAATTTTTTTACTCAAATAATTGCGCGGAACTAACGAGCTCCGCTCCTAACAAACTTACGCAAATCGCCGACTCGATACTTAACGGAATCCCCAATTTTAAAATAACGTAGCGGGTATCTTCCCGTACATCTCCAGACAGCCAATGTGCCACTGCTAGAGTCAATTGCTTTAGCAGCAACGGTTGGTGCTACTAGCTCGTCATCTTTAAATTCCGGTAAGATCAGCAAATCGATATCAGACTGCTCACTATTTGTTGTATGCACGTGTTGACCTGAGTTACTTGGTTAATACAAATTGAGCCAAGTTTAATGCAAACTTATATAGACATCAGTTCAACAAAAAATTATATTTTGAGTTTTTGTTTTACAGCTGGATGAGATTAGTCAGGACTAGTGTAAGCTAGATACTATCCACTTATTAACTTACTAACATAGGAGGGGGTAATAATTTTTTTATCAAAGAGCGATTTTGCAGTAGGGGCAACTAAATTGACCATCGGATCATCGACCTCACGATGGAATTGAATTGCCAAAAAACGTATGAAATAGACTACATGCGAGCCCTTTTTATTCGGACTTTTAAGAAGTGTATAATTAGGCAATTTATTCTCAATAGTTCGAACAATATCCTCAAGTAACTCTTCAATTGATCTCGAATATTTATATCGATCCTCAAGACTCACGCTACCGTCGTTTGATTTTGGGTATACCTTTAGCTTTTCTATTCCCTTGTCTAAACTGACCAAGTGCAGGCGCATATCTTTAGCTTTGATTTTAGTTTCTTTCAAATATTTCTGACGCTCTTTGATAGGAAGTTGAATTCCTTCAGTGGCTCCTTTTAGTGCATAACACACAGACTGGAAAAACCACTGGTTAACATTGGAAATTTCCAATTCAGCTAGACCATTCCAAACTGAAGACATCCTTTCTTCCGTTAATAATTTCTTTAGAGCAAACATATCTATATTCACAAGTTCATCTATGGCCGGAAGAGAGCTTACAGAAACTTCCTTAGGATGCTTCTGATCACCAAAATTGACGACCAATTCTTCTAAATAAGCACATAACTCAGATGGGGCCCATTCTGGAAAATTCATAACGAATTCTTACCTAAATTAAGCGAGACAATTTCAGAAGAAGATTTGAGGCCAGCATGTTTTAGTACAAAATCACTTATCTTCTGCATTGGTAGTCTGAGACGCTCCACATCCATAATCACATATCCGGCTGTCACATCACCACCAGTACTGTGATTAACCAGTTTCTTAACAGCGTAAGCCGAAATATCCAAGGATTCCGCGATACTAATGAATGTCCGACGCAAATCATGATGAGTAAAATATACTCCAGAGTTTTCCCGAACAATAGCTATCTGTTTTCTCGGATCATTAATAGGTTTATCTTTTTGCTGACCAGTAAATACATACTTATCGTCTTTGCCCTTGCATCTCCTCAAGAGAAGCTTCTCTGTATAGTCCGACATTGGAAGTGTGATTGGGTTTTTATTCTTAGTGTTGCGAATTGTGAAGGTCTTCTCGTTGAAATCCACATCAGTGACTAACAAGCTAGCAGCCTCTCGCCTCCTTAGCCCATTAAGAAGAGTAAATTGAAGATAATCTGAGCTTGTTCGGGTAAATTCGTCGTCACTTTGCGAGAGCGCCAATACTGCGATTAACCAATCTCCCAGCTCTGAATTCTTAATTTTGTTTTGTCGCCGAGATTCCTTGTTCCATGCTTTTAGGTGAGTAAGTCGTGTTACCGGATTGTCGGGAAATAAGCCGTGTCCTTCTTCATTCTCATACTTTCCGTTAGCGTAGTTGAAAAGAGCCCGAAGAACCCGCATGGTTCTGTTAGCTGAAGTCGCTGACACAATGCTTAGCTTCTTATGCTTTCGCTCCACCATATCTCGCGAAATTTTACTCATAGGTTTAACTTTCCAATCACAAAGATGGCTGGCCATTATAGTTTTGTAATTTGACAGTGTATTTGCGCTGAGGTTAGAACCTCTGGTCTCTAAATAGTCTTCAAAAACTTCGCCTAATGTCACTCCTCGCCGTCGCGCGGCCCTTTTTTCCTGAATAGGATTTTTACCGTCAGCTAACTTCCCGAGAATTTTCTCAGCCATTTTTCTGGCTTGCTCGATTTTAATATCAGGGAAGCGGCCGAGAGTGACTCGGATGGGATTACCCTTCAACTTACGGTAGACAAGGAAACTTTTGGTACTGGTCTTTGTAACAGAAAGGCAGAGCCCATTTACCTTTTTGTCATAGACGTAATATCGTTTTCCATTGGGGGCGGGTTTGAGACTCTGGAGACTGGCTTTTGTGAAATTGATTCGCTCAGGCATTACGCCACCCTTTTTCTGGTGCTACCGTGGTGCTACCGCATACATTAAAAGCGGTTAACCTCAGTTAATAAGGGTTTATTACATAAGTTGTTGTTTTATAAGGATAGTTAACTCTGAGTAATTATTATTAATAATGGTTAATTGTCTCTTCTCAGAATTCATAATGCTGGGGTCGGTGGTTCAAGTCCACCCATAGCTACCATATTATTCCTATATATCAATACGTTACAATCCTCCCTTTTGAAACCCATTCTATGCCAGCGAGCCAGGGTTACCTCTGGGTTACTTTTTTAGCTCAAATTCTCCACTACCCTTCCTCTGAGGCAAGCTGTAGCGCAAATCCTTGGGTGCGTCTATTATTTGTAAACCAAACGTCAACCCGGGGGCAACCAAATGACAACTTGACCGGGGCATAGGTCCGGCTGAAGGTTACGAGTCCCATATATCTCAGTGCGTACGGATTGCAGATAATCTAATTAACCGAATTTCGCTTTGACAGGGGGGGGGTACGTCCCTGTGAGAAGGGGTAAAGGGGTCAGCTATATATATCAATACACCTGACTGAATCAGCCTTCTAATTTCTAAAATTTTTCTATTTTTTTTGAAGTTATTAAACGGCTGCTGTTGGCCCAGGCTGTGGGAAAACTATTTTGGTCGACTCCAATCTTGCAAAAACGCGCATGAGAATGCAATTGTAAGTCAATAATGTGTTGCAAAAGATAAAGCAGAGCACTCTCGTTAACATATTATTTTTCTGCTCGGAGTTTTCACACAGCCTGGGCCACAACCGGGCACTCACTTGCGGTCTCGAACAAAGCCGTATATCAAAATAAGCACACCAAGGATATTTAGCAAAGCTACCATCGCGTATGTTGCCATTTTCCCAGCCGTAGCCACATCCGACACCCACAATAATAGTTCGAACCGATCAGGTACTAAGGACATCACCAAAAGGAGTGAGCTTCCTTCGAGTACTTCGAAAAAAAATAGTGCCACCGGGATATATAGAGCCCACTGAAATCGGGAGGCCAACGACGGATTGCGTTGTAGCGCCAATCCTAGCAAACCCATTGAGAAAGCAAATATCGAAACGAAGAACAGCACATCTACAAACCCCTCGTAGTAGAAATAGACGCTGCGATTCTCATCATTGAACGCTGAAAAGAAGTCATATATCTCATCGACCCCCATTGCGGGCTGAAACTCTGGCGCAGGGACGTGAGAGGAAGCGATCAGCTCGTTCCACGACGATGATGGATCAAAAACGTACACGCTTGACGCAACCACAAATACAAAGAGCAGTAAAACCAAAGCGGCGCTGGATTTCCGAATTACAGTTTCAAACATGTGATTCCTCTACAATTCGTCGGACGGATTATCACGTGCGGCAAAGTTAGGTATGGGTCGACTCCAACCTCTCAGTTATTGCTGAATTTCAGACTGGCAAGGTACTGCTTGCGGCCAACTGCAGACATTATTTTTTTATTTCCAAAGTGAAATCCTGTTTCCATTTTGATTTGATTGATTGTTATGTGCTGCTTTCTCGATGACCAAGATTACCTTCCAAAAGCCAAAATTTGTTCCCTTAGTTCATCGCTAAACACTACCAAATCTGGTTCTTCAATTAAACCATACCGAATCATTAGGCTAAGAGAAATAGTCATCTTTGAACGAGAGTATTGGTCCAGGCAACTGGTTAGAATATACGAATCTTCCTTTATCATTTTCTTGGCGTTCCAGAATCGTTCTGTCGGTGACTCGTCTTTGACTACCAGCATGGCAGC
>JAESUN010000192.1 GCA_016763045.1 Opitutaceae bacterium
ACCACTACAGCCATCGTCCTCTATATGGGACTCTTAGCGGCTGCGCTACTTTACCTTCCCGGTATGATCGCTTTTGACAATCAAACCACCGATTCCTTTTTTCGCTGGTGGGTCGTTCACCTCTGGGTTGAAGGCGTCTGGGAGCTTATCATGGGAGGTATCCTCTGCTTCTTGCTTATCAAACTCACTGGAGTTGACCGTGAAGTTGTCGAAAAATGGCTCTACATCATCGTAGGCCTCACCTTCATCTCCGGCATCCTCGGAACAGGACACCATTACTACTACATTGGAGTTCCTAAATACTGGCTCATAGTCGGCGGTATCTTTTCGGCCCTCGAACCTCTAGCCTTTCTTGGGATGGCTGTTTACGCACTTGCCATGGCAAAAAAAGGTGGTCGCAAACATCCCAATAAAACAGCCCTCACCTGGACACTCGGCTGCGCCGTCATGTCCTTCGTCGGTGCAGGGTTCCTTGGTATGGCCCACACACTACCTCAAGTCAACATGTGGACCCACGGCACCCTTGTCACCGGCATGCATGCCCATCTCGCCTTTTGGGGTGCCTACGCTATGATCATCTTTGCCATGATAGCTTACGCCATGCCTTTACTCACGGGTCGTAAGCTATGGGATACAAACGCATCCAACTACGGATTCTGGATTTCAAATATCGGAATGGTCGCGATGACCTGCGCCTTCGCCGTCGCCGGTATTAGCCAAGTCGTTCTTGAGCGTAGAACCGGTATCGACTTCCTTGAGGTCCAAAAAGAAATCGAGCCTCACTTCTTCGGTCTCGTTCTCGCCGCCAGCCTCTTCAGTGTAGGGATCTTCCTCTTCATCTTGAATTTCATCCGCTACGGCAAACCTTCCAATGAAGCCGTCGGCATGGATCCAGCAGATTCATAATCGAAGCCCAGCTAACTCCATCGATGAACTCTTCTTCACAGCTCCTCCAAACATCCACAGAGAATACGATGAGCACTTTCTATCTCCCATCAGGGAGGGAAATCGAAATCCTCGAGCATTCTCATGCGACCCAAATTCCCTTAATGATCAAAGGGCCGACGGGCTGTGGAAAGACCCGCTTCATTGAATTCATGGCAGAAAAACTGGGTCGCGAGCTCATTACCGTGGCCTGCAATGAGGACACCTCCGCCACCGATCTACTCGGCCGCCACCTGCTCATCGGTGGTGATACGAAGTGGGTCGATGGCCCAGTCACTCGCGCTGTGCGTGAAGGCGCTATCCTCTATCTTGATGAAATAGCCGAAGCCCGTGCTGATGCGATCGTCGTCATTCACTCACTGACTGATCACCGCCGAGAGCTCTTCCTCGATCGAACAGGAGAACGGCTCAAAGCACCGTCAGACTTCATGCCCATCGTCAGCTATAATCCCGGTTACCAGCGCAGTCTTAGAGAACTAAAACCCTCCACCCGCCAGCGCTTCGCCTCCCTCACATTCGGCTATCCTTCGGAAGAGAGTGAAACCACCATCGTTGAAACTGAATCAGGTGTAGACACATCGAGCGCAAAAAAGATCGTTCGTATCGGTAATGAAATCCGCCAGCTCACTGAGCTGTCACTCATGGAAACGGTGTCCACGCGTCTTTTGATTACTGCCGGAAAACTCATTGCAGCAGGTGTCCCCCCACGGCTCGCCTGCACTTCCGCCATTGCTGAACCTCTCAGCGACGATGCCGATGCCATCGCCGCCATACGTCAGGTGATTGAACTCAGCATCTAACGAAGCTCCCTCTCTCAACGAATCGTAGAAACGAAGATGTTCGAATGGGAAGAAAGCACCTTTCTCGGTCTAAAATCGCTCTACCAACGTTTTCTGACCGCCCCGAAACAACGAGAGATCGAAACTCGACAAGCGTCACTCAGCGATCATCGCACTACGCTCATCCTACTTGCGCGGATGCTCTCAGGTCAAAACATCGGCATCTTTGAAACAGATCATCACACACTTTGCACCAAAGACCGGATCTTTCTGCCTCCACATTTCCATGACGCCAAGTCACCGGAAGCGAATGCCAGCCTTTACGAACTAAAGACAATCATCGCCTCCCTCGCCCTACGAGATCAGTGGTTTGGCACGATCGAAAAACTCCCCTCTTACATCCATAAACTCGGCGAAGAGTTTCCTTATTTATGGGACAAAGTCACCTCCTTGCAAAACGGACTAATTGGTGAATCTTCCCTTTGGGAAATCCTCGGCGCTCCAGCAAATCGCGACGGAAAAACCACAGACATCGACGCTGCGCAACCTGCAGAACTGGACCAAGATTCCGTCGAAATCACTACTGAGATAAAAGGGAAGGGACAGCTGGATGTCACTGTCCTGCCCGATACCGAAGATGATGGCCATGGGGCAGACATGCCCATCCACACCTTTGAAAAAACCGAATGCCTAGAGGAAACCAGTGGTCTTAGTCGCAAAAAAGACAGCGACGACGAACTAGAAGACCACGAAGAAGCGCTCAAAGAAGTGGATATGAAAGAAGTCATCCGTTCCCAAGAACGACCACGCTCCATCTACCGAAGCGACGTCATCCTTGATGGTCTCAATCTCGAAATCGATGACAAAACTCCTACTTCAGGCATTCCCTACCCGGAATGGGATTACCGTAAACGAGCCTACAAACAAGATTGGTGCTACCTTAAGGAAGTTCAGAACGATAAAAGTAATCCGGATTGGGTGATCGAAACCGAACAAAAGCACGAAGCTCTTGTCGCTCAATTAAAACGCCAGTTTGCCAGCCTTACCTCAGAATGGCTTAAGATGAAACGCCAGCCTGTCGGCAATGACTTCGATATCGATGCAGTGGTTGACTCCCAAGTGATGTTGCGATCCGGACACTCTCCACCCGAGACCATTTACCTCGATCAAAAAAAGGACATCCATGATGTCTCAGCTCTCATCCTTTTGGATCTGAGTTTTTCCACAGATGCCTGGCTGCACAACGCCCGCGTCCTCGATTCCATCATGGAAACAGTCTACTGTGTCGGCGAAGTCATCGAAGACTATATCGAAAGCTTTGCCGTCGCTGGCTTTTCGTCCAATACTCGACGCGCTTGCCGCTTCGAAAAAATCAAAGACTTTCACGAACCATGGGACAAAGCAAAACTCTGCTTCGGGACTCTTCAACCGGAAGGTTACACTCGTATCGGCCCAGCCCTTCGTCACGCGCAAGAACTTCTCATCAATGAAAGTGCCAGCCGAAAAATAATCATTCTCGTCACCGATGGTCGCCCCTGCGACTACGACCGTTACGAAGGGACCTACGGCATTCGCGATGTCAGAAAGGCCATTGATACCGGAAAACTCCACGGCATTACAACCCACGCCTTTGCCATCGAAAAACAAGCCACCGAGACCTTTCCCATGATGTTTAGTCGCCACCACTTCGATGTGGTTAGCTCTCCTAAGCAACTCAGCGAATACATGAGTCGCTTATTCTCACGACTCCTCACCTCGTAAGAAAGAGTGCTTTTGCCCACAGCCCATACGGGAGTAAACACTCACTCTATCTGCGAGAATTATTTTTCAAAAAGTCCATACGCACAAAAAAACCTGCCATCTCGTGGATACACGAAATGACAGGTTTGGTATAAAGATCCTAGTATTCTGACTCTTCTTCAGTCGACTCTTCTTCAGTCGGCTCTTCTTCAGTCGGCTCTTCTCTATAGTCGTCTCTTTGCTTGGCTTTGGCACCATTGACGACGAGCTTGCGGCCCATGAAAGACTTATCCTGGAATGTTTCCATTGCTTGCTTAGCCTCGTCAATATTGCTCATTTCAATAAAGCCATATCCCTTAGACCGTCCACTGTGACGATTGAAGATAATATCTACAGAGGAAACAGTTCCAACTTCACTGAAGAGTTCTTCCAAATCCTCATTCGTTGAGTCATACGAAAGATTACCCACATAAAGACGTGGTCCATCAACTTCCACCCGCTCTGGTTTGGATCTTCTTTGACTTCCATCATCTCTGGAGCGTGCATTTTGTGCACCTCTGTCTCTGGAAGATCTATTACCACCAGATTTTGGCTTATAAAGCCCGATAGCTTTTAAAACCTTTTGCCACAGAGAGAGCTTTGTAGGTCTCTGACGTCCTCTACCTGAGCCGCCTCTTCTATTGTTACGATTGCGATTTCCCTGGCGATTACGATTTCCACCACGGTTATAGTTTTGATTCGATTCTGACATTTCTTACATTCTTATATTATAGTGTGCTGATAAAATGGTGTGCACAGCATTTGTTTCTTGGCTTCGTGCCGAGCACTCTTTTGCCTGAAATAATCACACCAATACTCTTTGCTACTCATTCAGACCTTTCGGTCAATCAAATGTTTTCTTCTCATATTCAGAAAGAGTGCTCTTGACGCCCTACTCCTGCCCAAAGCAGTATCACCCTTTCTTTCCAAAATGAATCTTTCACCAGAACAAAAACAAGCCGTTTCCAGCTGGATAGCTGATGGACAATCAATCGCTCAAGTCCAAAAACGCCTTGAAGAAGAATTTGATCTTTCGATCACCTATATGGATGCTCGTTTTCTCATCGATGACTTGAATCTCGAGATACAAGATCAGAAACCAAAACCTTCGCCAACGGCAGATCTTTCCGCCCAAGCAGCTCCTCCTCCAGCACCTGCTACTGATCAGCCAGCTGGAGAAGCCCCAGCTGAAGCTCCCGTAGGAGGAAACGTCTCTGTCGAACTCGATAAACTAACACGCCCCGGCACAGTTGTGAGCGGTGATGTTACCTTTAGCGATGGTATTACAGCTAAGTGGGCTCTCGACCAACAAGGACGCCTCATGCTGGAAGCCGCACAGGAAGACTACCAACCGAGTAAAGACGATCTGACAGCTTTCCAAGCAGAGCTCAGCCAGAAGCTACAATCCAAAGGATACTGATCACTCCTCAGTCTGCTCCATTGAGCAGCTGAAGAAAAGTTTCCTCATCGAGGATGGTCACGCCCAGCTTTTTGGCTTTCTCCAGTTTTGAACCGGCTTCCGCCCCGGCCAAAACAAAATCCGTCTTTTTACTCACACTGGAGGATATTTTTCCTCCAACCGCTTCAATCCGACGACCCGCTTCACTTCGATCCATCGTTGGGAGCGCTCCTGTCAGCACCACTGTTTTCCCCAGAAAAGCCCCTTCTGTGATCTCTTTAAGGACAGGTCCTTCAGGCTCTATCCCCAATTCCTGAAAAGTCTCCATGAGTTGGATGTTCAGCGGTTCCCTGAAATAAGCAAAAATGCCTTCGGCAGTCTTGTCACCGACTCCGTCGATCTCCACCAAGTCCTCCAGGCTTGCAGCAGAGAGTTTATCCAGAGAGCCAAACGTCTTAGCCAGATCTTTTGAAGCCGTCGCTCCCACCTGCGGAATCCCCAATCCATGAATAAATCGCCACAAATCAGCCTTTTTACTCAGCTCGATCCCCAACAAAAGATTTTTCACTGATTTCTCAGCAAATTTTTCCAGCTCGATCAAATCCTCCTCACGCAAGCGATAGATATCAGATAATCCGCCAATCAAGTTCTTTTCAACCAGCTGCTCCACCACAGCCTGCCCCATTCCCTCTATATCCAAACACTGCTTTGAGGCAAAATGTTCCAAGCGACGACGCACCTGAGCAGGGCACTCTAAATTCGGGCATCTTTTAGCAATCTCTCCCGGCAGTTGTATCACAGGTGTTTCGCAAATTGGGCATGCCTCCGGAAAATGAAAAATTTCTGAGTCAACCCGCCTCTTTGCAACGACAACAGAAACCACTGCTGGAATGATTTCTCCGGCCTTCTCCACGATAACAGTATCCCCCACCCGGATGTCCTTACGCCCAATCTCTTCCTGATTATGTAGCGTTGCCCTTGATACAGTGGTCCCAGCCAATTGAACCGGTGCCAATTCTGCCACTGGGGTTAAAACTCCCGTTCGACCAATCTGGATCGTAATTTCTTTCAAGAGTGTTTCCGCCTGCTCAGCGGCAAATTTATAAGCAATCGCCCAACGGGGGGCTTTAGCAGTGC
>JAESUN010000193.1 GCA_016763045.1 Opitutaceae bacterium
GATTTTCATGGTGGCATCGGTTTTAGTATGGATGCTATTTCGTCAGCATCAGCGGTTGAACTCATAGTTTAGTCGACGCCGCTCCGCTTCACTGCGTTCCGCTGCGCGGCACAGACCTAACGACAACCGCGGATTACATCCGTCTTGTGAAGCTGCGCTACCGCGCAACCTAACAAACAAGGCGCATGAAGCGGAAGAACCTTGATGAAATTGCCAAAGAGCGGCCACTTCCTCAAGAACCCTCCGCTTATCCGCGGTTGTCGTTAGCTTAAAAAAATATACCCTGTGACTTTTATCTAGAAAATACTTAAACATACATAAGGACGCGTAAGTAGTGGTTAACATAAAAACATTTTCTGAATGCATTGCTATAGCTGGAGATGCAAAAAAACACCTAATGTTAGGTAATGGCTTTAGTGTAGCGTTATTTCCTAAGATATTTAATTACAAAACATTAGCTGAAAACATTGAATCAGAAAGAATTAACTCATTATTCGATGCGATAGACACACATGATTTTGAGTTTGTGATGCGGAGATTACTAGAGGCAAGCGATATTGTTAAACACTATGATTCAACAGGGAATATATCAGCGCATATTCATGAAGATATAGAGGAATTAAAAGAAACGCTGATACAGGTTATAAGTAAATCTCATCCGCCAAACCCATCAGAAATCACTGATGCACAATACAATAGTTGCCATGGGTTTTTAAAAAACTTTGATGGTGGAAAGATATACACATTTAACTATGATTTAATCTTATATTGGGTGTTAATGCACTTCATTGACAACCCTGCACTTAAATTGCCATGTAGTGATGGATTTAACTATCCATATGCAGATGAATTTGTAGCAGAAGAAGATAGAGATACAACGTTGCATTGGGAAATTGGACGAGAAAAAACACAGCGTATATATTACATTCATGGAGCAATGCATATATTTAGCGATGGTTCAGATATCGAAAAATTATCCTATAAAAACATCGGACTTCCTTTGGCACAACAGGTTCGAAATCAAATTGACCAAGATAATTTTCCAGTATTTATATCAGAAGGAACAACAGAACATAAACTTGCTAGAATCAAGAAAAATGGCTACCTATCAAGGATGTTTTCATCATTAAAAAGTATCAGTGGAAACCTATTTATATTTGGTCATTCAATTAGAGATGAAGATGATCACGTATTTGATTTTATAAACCAAAACAATCGAAAAATAAATATTTTTATTGGTCTATTTGGCGACGTAACTGATCCTCATAATGTGATTATAATTAATAAAGTGAATTCTTGGAAAAGAGAGTTTCCAAGAAAAAAATTCGAATTTTATCAAGCATCCTCTCTTAATGTTTGGAACAATAGCTAGCAGTGATTCGAAGTTATAAAGCTAACAAAAAGCTCCAGCTGACTTTTGGTGGTGTGCCGCTGAGCAAGGTGTTAGCCGCAAAAAACCAAATTAAGTACAAATAGGAAAATTACATTAAAAAATGAAAGTAATAAGTTTGTTTTCAGGTGCTGGAGGTCTTGACCTTGGATTGGTTCAATCTGGGCATACTATTGTATGGGCTAATGACAATGATATTGATGCATGTGAAACTTACCGAAATAATATAGGTAATCATATAATTTGTAATGATATTGAAAGTATCAATTTAAATACTATTCCTGATGCAGATGTTATTGTTGGTGGATTTCCATGCCAAGGATTTTCAATGGCTAATAAGTCAAGGTCAATTGATGATGAACGAAATAAGCTTTATAAATATTTTGTTAAAGTAGTTTCTACAAAAAAGCCTAAATATTTTCTTGCCGAGAATGTCAGAGGTATATTGTCTCTAGAAAAAGGAGAGGCTATAAAAGCCATCGTAAACGATTTTGAAAAGATAGGATACATTGTCCAATATCAGCTATTTAATATGGCAAATTATGGTGTTCCGCAAACTAGACAAAGAGTGATTATTGCTGGAACTAGAAAAGACGTAAATAATACATTTACCTTTCCTCAGCCAACTCATACAAAAGATGACTGGATTAATATAGCAGAAGCTTTATCGGGGATTCCTGAACCATCTGGCGAAAATGATACGATTCCAAATCATATATATTCTAAGTATAAAATAACTAATCGAAATTTTACTGGGCATAGAAGAACTGACCCTCAGAAACCATCACCTACAATCCTTGCAAGAGGCAATGGAAAAGGAGGGGTTTGTGCTATTCAACATCCAAATAATCATAGGAGAATGAGCGTGAGAGAAAGCTCAATCATTCAAACATTTCCATTAAGTTTTGTCTTTTCAGGGAAAATGAACTCTATGTATAGGCAAGTTGGAAATGCTGTGCCTGTTCTTTTTGCTAAACATTTAGGGATTCAATTAATGGAGTGCGAACAATGAAAGTTGTTTCTCTTTTTTCTGGTGCTGGAGGATTGGACTATGGGTTTATCAAATCAGGGCATGAAATTATTTGGGCTAATGATAATTTTGATGATGCTGTAAATACTTATAGAGAAAATATTGGAAATCATATTGTACTGTCTGATATTGAGAATATAGATGTTGATGAAATACCAAGCCATGATATTTTAATCGGCGGCTTTCCATGCCAAGGGTTTTCCGTTGCAAATATGGGTAGAAATTCAGATGATTCACGAAATAAATTATATCTTTATTTGTTGAAGGTGTTAGAGAAACATAAACCAAAGTATTTCTTAGCTGAAAATGTAAAGGGTATTCTGAGTTTAGAGAAAGGGAAGGTATTTGAAGTTATTCTCAATGACTTTGATGAAATAGGCTACGATGTTAGTTATAAGTTAGTAAATGCAGCAGACTATGGTGTTCCACAGAAGAGGCAGAGAGTAATAATTTATGGCTCAAGAAAGGACCTTAATGTGAATTTGAATTTCCCTAAACCAACACATCAAGAAACTGTAAATGGCTCTGGGCTACAAACTTGGCTATCAATAGGTGAAGCTTTAAATAATATACCAGATCCAGATTCAAGTCACAATTTAGCTAATCACACATATTCAAAGTTTAAACTTAAGTTTAATGGTTATTTGGGAAATAGGAGAATTGACCCAGATAAGCCAGCACCAACTGTCACTGCAAGAGGTGACAGTAAAGGTGGGGTGGTAGTTTTACACCATCCAAATAATAAAAGAAGGATGTCAGCTAGGGAGTTAGCTACAACTCAATCGTTCCCTCTTGATTATATATTTTCTGGTGCAAGGTCTTCGGTTTATCGACAAATTGGTAATGCAGTTCCACCATTACTATCAGAATCAATAGCACAAATATTTCCTATTGGTAGTCGCAATGAATTATCATCCAATTAAGCCATTTCCTGAATATAAATGGCGGTGGGCAACATTAACACCTACTGAATCGTTAAATAGACCCTCAATATTTTTAGGTGTATTGCGTGCTTTTCAAAAGCATAGCGGTGAACCGCCTTCATCAATCAATTTACAAAAAACACTAGGTGTTGTAGAAAAAGATACCAATTCAGATGTAGCTTTGGCTAGAAGTACAGATAGAAATCTTATCAGAAATTCTGGTCAGTATTGGAAATCCTTAGGTGTTATAGAAAAAGATACTAGGGGTAGAATAGACCTAACACCTTTCGGAAAGATGGTTGGTAATGGGGAAATCACACAAATTGAATTTGCATTAACTATTGTAAAATCAATGGTATTGCCAAACCCTAATATTGAGACAGAACAAACTATTTCAAAGTGGGAGAGTCATGGGTTAAAGATAAGTCCTTTACTACTTATTCTGAAAATAATTAGCGAACTCTATCTTCTTCAAAATGATAATGGATATATTACAGCCAATGAATTAATAAAGATTGTTATCCCTCTTAATGCATCAAACTATAATAATCAAGAGATAGTACAAGCAATAGTGGCACATAGGGAAGGAACTATAAATATTGACAGTTGGGAAGATTTTTGCCCAGCGGCCAATGATAGAAGGATGGCAAGAGAGTTCATGTTATTTCTTGAGTACAATCATTTAATTAAAAAATCTATATCAAACAACCGATCTGCTTACGATGAGAAATACATACTTGATTGTATTTCAATTGAAGAAATAGTTGGTTTAAATATTACTGATGAGACGTATAGCAACAACCAAATATTGGATGAATTAATTATTGATGATATTCCATATGCAATAGAAAGAAGAAGAGCCTCTCGTGATATTTTAGAGCGACCAAATCAGGCTAATTTTAGAAAAAACATTCTTAATGCATATACAGAAAAATGCTTGATTACAGGTGTAAATATACGAAATGTTTTAGAAGCTGCTCACATTGTTCCTGTTAGTGAAGATGGTATTGATCACGTATCAAACGGTATTTGTTTAAGAACTGACATTCATCGGTTATTTGACACGGGGCATTTAAAAATACGAAGTGATGGGGAATTGTCCTTAAGTAAAAAAGCCATGAGAAGTGAGAATTATGGAGATTTACCAGAACAAATATATATTCCAGATTTTATCAATAAAGAGTTTTTAAAATGTAAGCGTTCATTCTAGACCGCTATTTACCCATTTTGTCATCGGTGGTAATTAAAAAATCTTCCTGCAACATATCACC
>JAESUN010000027.1 GCA_016763045.1 Opitutaceae bacterium
AAGAAGCCGTCTCTATAAAAAGCTTCGATATGTTGCTCTGTGAGATCGAAAAAATTGTGAGTCGATGGTTCCATGTCGTTGATCGTTTTAGAGGTATGAGGACTTTCCCCGAGGCTTTCAGATGCTATCGGAGACTACCCATTCAAACCTTGCTTGGAATTTTATAAAGTCTAAAGATGAGAAATGTTCCCGAAAATACTCTTGGTGGGCTATCTTGTGCTTTTCTTTATTTTGGGGATTCACCCATATGACAGAGGCGTCTGGTTTGCTGAGAATTTGCCGATTATCCTGATTGTACTTTTATTAGTCGTCTCCTATGGGAGGTTCCGCTTTTCCAATTTGAGTTATTTTCTCATGTCCTGCCTGATTGTGATTCACACGATTGGTGGGCATTATACGTTTGAGCGAGTTCCCTTTGGGTTTGTGACAGAGTTGTTCGATTTTTCACGCAATCACTATGATCGTTTAGGGCATTTCAGTGTGGGGTTCTATGCCTATCCAATGGCAGAGATCTTGCTGCGAAGAAGATTGGTAAATTCGAAGTGGATCCTGCTCCTCTTTCCGATCTTTTTCATTTTTACGGTGGCCGGAGCATACGAACTCTTTGAATGGCAGTTTGCTCTGATGGCGGATCCAGAAGCGGGGATTGCTGTTCTGGGGTCACAGGGAGATGTTTGGGATACTCAAAAGGATATTCTTTCGGATGCGCTGGGTTCCTTTTTCGCGATGGCTCTTTTTTTTAGTTTAAACAAGCGAAGTATACGTGAACGGATCGGATAAAACAGACCTTCCCGGTGAACGACCAAATATCCTGTTTATCTTGTCGGATGATCAGGGTGCCTGGGCATTGGGATGTGCCGGGAACAATGAAATAAAGACGCCGAATCTGGATCGTCTGGCTGCGTCGGGTATCCGGTTTGAGAACTTCTTCTGCACTTCACCTGTCTGTTCGCCGGCTCGAGCCAGTTTATTGACTGGTCGGATCCCATCACAGCACGGTGTGCATGATTGGATCGCTGCAGGTGACACGACCGCAATATACGAACCGGAGGGGAAGGGTGAATTGATCGAGTATCTGAAAGACATACCCGGGTACACAGATTACCTGGCGAAGAGCGGATACACCTGTGGCATTAGTGGCAAATGGCATTTAGGGGATTCACATCACCCCCAGAAAAGTTTTGATTTATGGGAGGTTCATGCCAAGGGAGGTGGTCCTTACTATGGCGCCCCGATGATCCGAGAAGGGGAAGTCTATGAAGAACAGGGGTATGTAACAGATGTGATCACGGACAATGCTCTTAAATGGCTTGATCGACAACAGACTGCGGCGAATCCTTTTTACTTGAGTGTGCATTATACAGCACCGCATTCACCATGGCAGCGAGAGCACCATCCAGCTGATTTGTTTGATTACTATTTCAATGATTGCCCCTTTGAATCAGTCCCCGATGGTTTGATCGCTCCGGAGTGGGTGAAATATCGAAGCATTAACGTGAAAGACTCTGAAACAAGGCGTGTCTACCTGAGTGGTTACTATGCTGCCGTTACAGCGATGGATGCAAATGTAGGGAGATTGCTCGATTGGCTGGAGAAGAACGGGAAGAGGGAGAATACTTTAATTTTTTTTACCAGTGATAACGGGATGAATATGGGGCATCACGGTGTTTTTGGAAAAGGAAATGCGACGTACCCTCTTAATATGTTCGAGGAGTCAGTGAAGGTGCCCTTTATCATATCGCATCCCAAGTGTATTAAGTCATCTGGTACGAATTCTGAATTACTTAGTCAGTATGATTTCATGCCAACTTTATTAGAGTATGTTGGCAGTGAGGTTGCATCCGCTTTTCCTCTCCCTGGGCGGTGTTTCAATGATTCCTTGTTCGGGAAGGCGGCTGCAGGGCATGAGCATGTCGTCGTTTTTGATGAGTATGGCCCGGTTCGCATGGTCCGGACAAAGAGCTACAAATATGTCCACCGGTATAAAGGAGGGCCCAATGAGCTTTATGATTTAGAAAATGACCCTGGAGAAGAATTGAATCTCGCAGGGGAGCCCAGATTCAGATCAGTTGAAAAGGAGATGAAGGATCGTTTATTCGAGTGGTTTGCAGTTTACGTCGATCCAGCAAAAGATGGGGCTCAAGAAAAGGTTACCGGTTCAGGGCAATTGGGGCTGTGTGGGGGAGATAATTTTTTGAAATTGAGGAAGGATCTTTGAGTCCTAGGGATTTTGAACTGGAGGGTGAAGTATTTGCCGGCTCTGAAATGCTTTTTCGATCATCTGTGGCTTGAAGTTTCAGGAATGCTTGTAATACCTCTTCGGTTAAGATGACGATTGATACACAAACCCATCACAAAAATGATCTTTTGGGAGAATTTATAGGGACCTTTATTTTAGTCTTTTTCGGCTGTGGATCCGTTGCTGTCGCCGTACTTTTCTCGGCGTTTTCGGGGCTTTTTCAAATTGCCTCCGTTTGGGGCATTGGCGTGGCGTTGGCTATTTATGCTTCGCGGCATCTTTCCAACGCTCATTTGAATCCGGCGGTTAGCGTTGCCATGGTCATTGCGGGGCGGATGTCATTTAGGGAATTACTGTCGTATCTTGTGGGTCAGTTTCTGGGCGCTTTCATGGCCGCGGTGGTCCTGTATATTTTATTCAATAGTTCGATTGTTCAGTTTGAGGCACTCAACGGTATCGTGAGAGGGAGTGTTGAATCGGTTAAAACCGCGATGCTTTTTGGAGAGTTTTACCCCAATCCCGGAAATGAAATTGCTGGAAATGTTTCGACGATGAACGCGATTTACGGAGAAGCCTTCGGGACGTTCCTGCTCGTCTTCTTTATTTTTTCGTTAACAGAAGGGTGCAATGTTGGCCAACCAGACAGTTCGTTAGCTCCGTTGTTTATTGGGGGCGCCGTAGCTATTATTATTTCGATCATTGCACCATTGACTCAGGCTGGGTTGAACCCTGCCAGGGATTTGGCACCGCGCATTTTCTCGATGTTTGCCGGTTGGGGTCAGGCTGCGTTTCCGGATGATCATTACGGGTTTCTGACCGTTTATGTTTTGGCGCCAATAGGTGGAGGTATTTTGGCAGCTTTACTCTTTAAAAAAATTGTCCAACCAATGGTGGAGAAAAAACAGAGAGCTCTGTCTGGAGCAAAAAATCTTTAAGGGATCTTTGGGTTTTATCAAATGGACAGTCAAAATGAAAAACTGATGCCGGTTCTGATGAGGCGCATCACTTTTGGGTGGTTGTTGCTGTCGTTTGCTTTGGGGCTTTTTTTGCGTTGGATGTATGTGGGGCAGGTTCCTGGAGTTAACTATAAGTATCTCCTGCATACGCATTCTCATCTGGCGTTATCCGGTTGGGTTTTTGGAGGTTTTTTTTTGTTGCTTGTGGGGGCTTTTGTTCCTGACGAAAAAGGACGTCCTTTTTACCATCTCTTTATCTGGATGCAGGTCAGTTTGGTCGGGATGTTGGTTTCTTTCCCTTTTCAAGGGTACGGTGGCTATTCGATCTTCTTTACCACTTTGTTCCTTTTTGTGACGTATGCTTTTTGTGGGTTTTTCTTTAGAGTAATCCGTGGGAATTCCTCTGTTTCCGTCAAAATCCTGAAGAATGGGCTTTGCTTTCTCATTCTGAGTAGCCTGGGTCCATATGGATTAGCTTACTGTATGACCAATGAATTGAGCGGAAGCTCTTGGTATCAGAATTCCATCTATTTTTACCTTCATTTCTTATATAATGGATTCTTCTTCTGGTCGCTCTTTGCTCTTTTGGTTAAGACTCGAGAAAACCAGAGTCGGATTCTTCCTGGTTCCGTGGATGTTTCTCTT
>JAESUN010000194.1 GCA_016763045.1 Opitutaceae bacterium
CACTTATCTAAAATATGTGGATGATAACGGTCTGGATCCTTCCACTTTTCAACTGGCTCTGTGGCGTAAAATCATGCAGCCCCTTGCTATCGCCATTATGATGTTTTTGGCTGTTTCATTTGTGTTAATGGTTTTTCAAATCTGTAGATTAATCCGCACACTCGTTTAGCAGGAATTAGGCAATCCTTTTGATTGCCCTGAATGTAAAACTCTTTCATGTGTTTTCGGAGGTTTGTTTACCTGTTTCAGGATGACGATCAATGTTCGAAGAAGAATGAGGTCGAAGCGGATAGTTAACCTAATTCCTTGAGTTGAAAGCTGTGAATGAAATAGAAATGAGAAAGGAAGAGCATTTCGGAGTGTATGTGGCGATCGAACGGGATGAAGAAATTCTTCTCGTTAAGAAAAATCGAGGACCCTACACGGGGACGATGGATCTACCTGGTGGAGCGCCAGAATTTGGAGAATCACCCATCGAAGCAGTGATGAGAGAAATCCAAGAAGAGCTTGGTTTTGTCATAGAGAAAGATTGTTTAGAGCTGAGTAAGGTGATTGGATTTCTTCATAAAATGAAGGACGGAATGTTTTATCACAAAGGCGTTGTCTTTGCATATGCAGGGAAAATAGATGAGATCGGAGATGGGTCTTTGAAAAGTTCTGATACGGATGGATTCCGATGGGTTTCCAAGACCTCGGATGAACTGAGTCCTTTGACTCGGGAATATTTACAAAAATGAAAATCCTAAAAGGAAGTTGTTTTTGTGGGGGGATAAAATACGAGATCCATGGGCCGCTTGAAGAGGTTCTCAACTGCCATTGTTCCGATTGTCGGAAAGCGCATGGAGCGGCTTTCAGAACCAGAGCTTCCGTCAATGGATCAGATTTTAAGTTTATTGAAGGAGAGAACCTCTTGAAAGAGTATAGGTCGAAGGTAAATGAGGCGCGTTGTTTTTGTTCACGTTGTGGCTCTGCACTGTTTACGCGTTTTGATCATTCCGAAAAGATTGGTTTTGCTCTCGGGACGTTGGATGATGATCCTGAGGTTGCGGTTGGAATGCATCTCTTTGTGAGCGACAAAGCTCCTTGGTACGATATCGTGGACGATCTTCCCCAATACGATGAATTTTCCGGTTAAAAAATAGGGCCATCTAAGTATGCAAGGATTAGAAATCACTTCTGGAGGCCTTGAACTGTTGTCGCTTGTTCGGCCACTGAGAGAAAAACTCTATGCGCATCATGCTGCTTTAATGCCCTGTTTTGAGCATGAATTCGATGTACAGAAGATCTCTGAATATGACCGTCTTCTTGCTGATAAGAAGCGCACAAAATCGCTTCAGGTGTTTGCTGCTAAAACAGAGGAGGGCAGACTGGCTGGATACTCCTTAGTCAAGGTCGATGTTGAGAACAAAGGAGAACTTGATTCCTTATTTGTGGAAGAAGTATTCAGAGGCGAAGGTCTTGCGCGGGAATTGTCTCTAAGGGCAGTCGAATGGCTGAAGCAGCAAGCCGTTGTTTCGCTTTCAGTGCGGGTTTTACCAGATAACCAAGCCGCGAAAGCACTTTACCGGGATCTTGGATTTATGCCGAGATCCTTAATGATGAGAATTTGCGATCAATAGGTGCTATGGAAATTAAATACCATTCGAAGGATACCTTGGACGAAAAAGAAGTGATAGAGCTCTACGAGAGCAATGGATGGTCCTCGGCCAAAAAACCGACGTTGTTATTGAAAGCTCTGAAAGGGTCTCATTCGTTAATCACCGCAAGAGATGCGTCTCGATTGGTAGGGCTCGGCAACGCTATTTCTGATGGGTATTTAGTTGTCTACTATCCTCACTTGCTCGTTCATCCTGATTACCAACATAAGGGGATCGGAAAGGAAATTATGAAAAGGCTTCAGAGCGGCTACGCGGATTTTCATCAACAGATGCTAGCGGCGGATGGTGAGGCTCTGGGCTTTTATAAAAAACTTGGCTTTAAGAGAGCTGGAAGAACCCAGTCGATGTGGATATATGATGGGGATGACCACTGAGATAGAAACCAATTGACCTCGTCAAGGAGACGAAGTTGAGATCGAGTGACTAAATTTATTAAAAGATGAATAAATTGATGATAAATGCGGCTGTTGAACAGGGAACGATTGACCGGCATGTGTATGGACACTTTGCCGAGCATTTGGGATCTTGTATCTATGGAGGGATATGGGTCGGTGAAGATTC
Organism: Opitutaceae bacterium; assembly: GCA_016763045.1. Classification (GTDB taxonomy): domain Bacteria; phylum Verrucomicrobiota; class Verrucomicrobiia; order Opitutales; family Opitutaceae; genus NORP342. The sequence goes on from JAESUN010000194.1 coordinate 2,220, forward strand.
TGAGATACCTAATGTGCGTGGTATTCGGAAGGATGTGGTTGCTGCACTCAGGGCGATCCGAATTCCTAACTTACGTTGGCCGGGAGGTTGTTTTGCCGATGAATATCATTGGGAGGATGGTATTGGCCCGAGAGAAAAGCGCCCGACCATGATCAATACTCACTGGGGAGGGGTGACGGAAAACAATCACTTCGGAACGCATGAGTTTATGGACCTGTGTGCACAACTGGGCTGTGAACCCTATATCTGCGGAAATGTAGGCAGTGGAACAGTGAGGGAGATGCAGCAATGGGTGGAGTATATTGCTTCGGATTCAATCAGCCCAATGACCAATTTGCGCAAAGAGAATGGTCGTGAAGAACCGTGGTCTTTGAAATTCTGGGGAGTAGGGAATGAGAATTGGTGTTGTGGTGGCTGTATGCGGCCCGAGTATTATGCAGATGAGTTTAGGCGTTACCAAACCTATGTAAGGAATTTTGGAGACAATGAAATCTACAAGATAGCCTGTGGTCCGAATGAAGCTGATTATGAGTGGACGGAGACGTTGATGAAAAATACTCTGTCGTTTCAGAAAGACCAACATTTGATGAAAGGGCTTTCTTTGCACTACTATACCAACTATCGCCAATCGGCGACTGAGTTTGATGAGTCGGCCTGGTTTGAGGTTTTACAGAAAACTTTGGTGATGGATGAGCTGATTACCCGGCATTCGGCGATCATGGATAAATATGATCCAGAGAAGAAGGTGGCTTTGATTATAGATGAGTGGGGGACCTGGTACAATGCGGAGCCCGATACGAATCCACGGTTTCTCTATCAGCAGAATTCATTGCGGGATGCGTTGGTAGCAGCGCTTAACTTTCATATCTTTCATGAGCATAATGAGCGAGTTCGCATGACCAATATCGCACAGACGATCAACGTGTTGCAGGCCATGATTCTGACGGAAGATGAGAAAATGGTGCTCACTCCGACCTATCACGTCTTTGAAATGTTCAAGGTGCATCAGGGTGCAACTCGCATCAGCCTCAATTTGGAAAGTAACGACTACACGTTTGGAGAATCGTCTATGCCTCAGGTGAGTGCTTCGGCTTCACGTGATAGCGAGGGGAAGGTTCATCTCACTTTGTCCAATACCAACCCAAGTGATTCGGCAGACATCAGTTGTGATCTATTGGGGCTAGAGGTATCGTCTGTTTCTGGTCGTGTTTTGACGGCAGAGCAGATGACAGCCCACAATACCTTTGAAAAGCCCGATCAGGTGCGTCCGGTTGACTTTGAGGGAGCAAGACTGGATGGCAGCAATCTATCAATTGTCATGCCTGCGATGTCTGTCGTCGTGCTTGAACTGGTTTAGATTGTTTTTTGTCTACCCCGACTTTGGTCGGGGTAGGGATTAACGAGATGAACGGGGTAGGTCGGTTTCTACAGAGATTTCTCAATAAACTCTGAATCTGTTTCGAGAGTGAAGTCACCTATCTTTAGAGTCCCTTTTGTCAGAGTTACCTTTTTAAGCTGATCGTTCACATCGCGTCGCACCCAACAGAGGTCGGCACTTAGATCGACGTCCCAGTCAGGTTGGTGCACAGAGGTGGGCCGCTTGTGGGAGTCCAAGGCGATGAGAAGGTCACGTTGGCCGCTGATTAATTCTATTTCCACGGCCACTTGGGAATCACTGCAGGGGGTTCCATCTTCTTCCTCTAGAGTGAGCCGCTTTATGGCTTTTATTTTGGAGGTCCCTTCATAGGGCTCGATAAGACTGACAAAGGTGGAATGGAGTGGGGCGGTGCCTTGGCGGCGGGTCATCAATCGGGGAATCCACAGTTCCTGCGTTTTTATTTCCCGGAAGCCGGTTGTGACCCAGGCTTCTGCAGTGTAGGCGACTGCTCCAGTCGTCACATCAATGGTGCGAAGGTGGATATCGGATTCCGGTGGAATTTCAGCCAATTCATTGTCGATCTTCCAATCAGCACTCCAACCTGAGGGAGGGTTTTTGTCGCAGCGAAAATGACGCATGAGCGTTTCGTGCCCATACTCTTCGGCCTCTTCGAGGTTTAGCCCTTCGGTGGTTAGCTCTCCGGCGTAACTGTGGAGGAAACGGGCGTGATCGCTGCCGCCGATAATACGGAAGATATCGATCATATAGGCATCTTCTTCCGAGTGATCGATGAGAGAGACGGTTCGTTCAAACTGTTCTCCTTCGATAGCTTCGGGTGCAGATATACGCACGGAATGGAATGATTCGCCATCGATCCAAAGGGTCGTTTTTCCGGCGCC
>JAESUN010000028.1 GCA_016763045.1 Opitutaceae bacterium
CAGTCCGGGATTCTTGAATATGGGGTTGTGACACTCTTGCGTGGCGAAATTGTTTCAACAGAAACGCGGCTCTGTGCTTCGGAAGGTCGCATTTCAGCTATGGATGCAGAGGTTCACGGCATTCGCGAAAGGGATGTGAGGAATTGCGATGCTTTTTCTGAGGAGTGGGATTTATTTGCAAAACTTCGCGAAACGGGAGTTTTGGCGGGTCATTTTGCGGCAACGGAAAACGGGCTCCTTAAATCCGTTTGGCCTTATCCGAGGGCATCACCTGATTTTTTGTTTCCGGGTCGTGAGATTGCGGAGTGGGGCCCGTGGATTGATACGGGTTATATTTTTAAAGAAATGGGTCTGGCTCAAGAGTCTGCCAGGTTGGAGGATTTGGTTGTAAAAATGGATTTGATGGAAGAGTTGGAGTTTTTGGCCCAAAAATATTGCCCAGAAGCTCGGGCTGGCTTCCATTCTGCTTTATACGATGCGATGGCGACTGCACTTCTACTTCTTTCGATTGAGCAACACCAGGAGGGACCCACTGTTTCACTCGGGTGGATGCTCGAGATGAGTACGGCAGACCCCGGAAAAAAAGAAGAGAGAAGACAAGGTCGACTTTTCTAGTAGATAAATTTAACAAGAAGGGAATTTATGGAATCTGGAAAACTGAAGTGTCTCGTTGAGTCTCATTCAACATTAGGTGAAGGCCCATTGTGGGACCAGAAGGAGAAGTGCCTTTGGTGGGTTGATATTGAGGGCCGAAAGATTCACCGTTATGATCCCGTGACGGGCGAAAATCGTTCGATAGAGGTGGCAGGGCGTCCGAGTACCATTGTTCCTCGGGAGTCTGGAGGGGTTATCTATACCATGGAGCGAGAGGTGCTAGCTCTGGATTTTCAGACAGCCGAGAGCACTGTGTTGGCTCGAATTCCGGAAGTGGGTTCGGAGGTACGCTTTAATGATGGGAAGTGTGATCCGGCTGGTAGACTCTGGGCTGGAACGATGGGGTCTAAGGATGGACAGGGTATTGGAGCTCTTTATTGTATCGATACCGACTTGAGCTTTCGCCGAATGGTTGAAGGGGTGGCAGTTTCCAATGGGATTGTCTGGAGCCTGGATCACAAGATCTTGTATTATATCGATACGTTTACTCGGGAGGTGGCTGCTTATGATTATGATCTAGAAAGCGGTGATATTTCCAATCGCCGGGTGGCTGTTCTTATTGATGAGAAATACGGTTTTCCGGATGGGATGTCGATTGATGCCGAAGGAATGTTGTGGATCGCACATTGGGGAGGGGCGGCTGTTCGACGATGGAATCCGATGTCGGGAGAATTATTAAACTCTATCAGTATCCCGGCGCAGCAGGTGACGGCGTGCGCTTTTGGAGGGGAAGACCTTCACGATTTATATATTACAACGGCGACGAGTGGTTTTTCCAATGAAGATTTGTTGGTGCAACCCAGAGCGGGGAACCTCTTTATGTATGAGCTGGAGGTTGCGGGCGTTCCTGCATTTTCCTTCAAGGGGTCAGTTTTTTTAACAGGGAGGGTAGGGGCTCTTCCTCCAGGGATTGAATTTTTAAGTCCGCACAGCTGAAATCTCCCGAAAGGGTTGAAGGTCCTGGGATGGCAACGCAGTTGAGGCCAGCTCTTTTTGCCGCGGTCAGCCCCGTGTAGGAGTCTTCAAAGGCCAAGGCATTTTCTCCCTCTAGCTTAAAGAAATCTAGGAGGGAAAGATAGACGTCTGGAGAGGGTTTGGGCTTCTTCACATCATCGCGACAACGAATGGCATCGAACTCATCAAAAAGCCCGAGGCGTTTTAAATGTGAGTCGACCCAATCATGATTGGAATTGGAGGCAACACCCAGTGGAAGCTTTAGGGCTTTTGCGGTTTCAATCGTTTTCAGAATACCGGGCAGGATCGGTTTGGCCTCAACTTCTTTTAGGACGGATTGATTAATATGCTTTTTAAAATTAGCGACGGGCATCGGAAGATCGTCTCTATCTTTAAAGTCAGCCCATGGGTCGAAGGGGACATCCGCATGTCCTACGATGGCGTTAAATCGATCTTCTGGGAACTCGATCTGGCAAAGTTCGTAGGCTTTTTTCCACGCTTCGATGATAGCGGATTCGGTATCGATAATTAGTCCGTCAAAATCAAAAAGCAGTGCTTGGATCATTCGGAAAGGGTTTCATACTTTTTCTGAAAAAGAAAGAGCACGCTTCGAAAAGCGTGCTCTTGAAAAAAAGAAGGTGAAGAAAAACTAATCACTCATGGATCAGGCTTCTTCTTCGTCGACTTCAACGATTCTGGCGATGCCGATCAACTTATCTCTACCCTTTAGATTGATCAATCGGACTCCTTGAGAAACGCGTCCAATCGTTCGGATATCTTTAACGGGGCAGCGGACGGATTGTCCTTTGTTGGTCAGGAGCATGATCTCGTCTGTTTCTTGAACGCTAAGAGCACCTGCGACAGATTTCGCTTTGATCGCTATGATTCCGACACCACCTCTTCTTGTTTCGCGGTAGTCGTCGAAGCTGGAGCGCTTTCCGATTCCTTCTTCACTTGCGATGAGTAGGGTAGAGTTTGGATCGACTATTTCAATGGCTTCGATGAAGTCTCCTTCGCGTTTAAACTTCATTCCGATAACACCCATCGAAGGACGTCCCATTGGTCTGACGTTTGATTCTTTAAAGCGAATCGCCATTCCAAAATGAGAAATCATGACGATTTCATTGTCACCTGAGGTCAGTCTTACTCCGATTAGGTCATCGCCTTCGTTTATCTTGATTCCTATGATGCCGCCTTTTCGAAGATTCGAATAGGCGTCGAGGTTTGTCTTTTTGATAAGGCCCTTTTTGGTGGCCATGACGAGGTTCTGAGTATCTGAGAATTCTTTCACGCAGATCATTGCGGCAATCTTCTCGTCTTTTTGCATCGCTAGGACATTGGCAACAGCTCGTCCTTTGGAAATTCGGCTACCTTCAGGAATTTCGTAAGCCTTTTGCACATAAACCCGGCCATTGTTCATGAAGAACATAATGTAGTCATGGGTACTGGCGGTGAAGATGTCTTTGATGAAATCTTCTTCGTAAGTATCTGTCCCGATGACTCCCTTCCCGCCACGTTTTTGGGAACGATAGAGGCTTTCACTGGTGCGTTTGATGAATCCTTTCTGGGAGAGAGTGATGATACAGCCTTCGTTGGCGATGACATCTTCCATGCGGAACTCGCCTTCTGCAGCTGTTAATTCTGTCTTTCTTGGCTGGGTGTATTTATCCTTGAGCTCAAGGATCTCTGTTTTGACGACATTCAGGAGTTTGCTTTCGCTTTCGATAATAGAACGAAGCTCAGCAATAAGTGCCAGCAGCTCCATGTATTCCTTCTCAATCTTTTCCCGTTCCATTCCGGTGAGCTGATAGAGACGTAAATCGAGGATGGCATTAACCTGTCGATCCGAGAGAGCGTACTTTTCTTTGAGTCGGATCTTTGCTTCGTCGCGATTCGAAGAGGCCCGAATAATCCGAACAAAATCATCGAGATTATCCAGAGCGATTTTATAGCCCTCAAGGATGTGTGCTCTGTCTTCTGCTTTGTTGAGACGAAACTGAGTCCGGCGATAGATAACTTCCCGACGATGTTCGATGAAGCATTGCAGGAGTTCTTTGATGTTCATCTGCTTGGGTCGTTTTTGATCCAGAGCAAGAAGGATGACGCCAAAGGAACTCTCTAGCGCTGTCATCTTATAAAGTTGGTTGATGATTACGCGTGGAACTTCTCCGCGCTTTAATTCGATGACGATACGTGTATTTTCATCAGATTCATCCCGAAGTTCACTGATGCCATCGATTACTTTATTTGTAACGAGTTCAGCAATTTTGGTAACAAGAGTGGCTCGGTTGACGTTGTAGGGAAGCTCGATGATGATGATCTTTTCACGGCCATGTTCCATTTCTTCGACCAGGACTCGTCCCTTTGTTCGGACAATGCCTCGACCTGTGCGCATGTAGGACTCAATGCCTGAACGTCCGGCGATAATTCCTCCAGTCGGAAAATCAGGGCCAGGGATGATCTGGATAATTTCATCGAGTGTGATATGTGGGTTGTCGATGATCGCGCAGGTTGCGGTTATCAGCTCGTCCAGATTGTGAGGAGGGATATTTGTTGTCATCCCAACAGCGATTCCGGTGGAACCGTTCATGAGCAAGTTTGGCAGAGCCGATGGAAGGACGGTTGGCTCTGTTGTGCTCTCTTTATAATTGGGGACAAAATCGACTGTTCCCTCATCAATACCGTGAAGAAGTTCTTCGGCTACATTGGTGAGGCGTGCTTCTGTATAACGATAGGCAGCCGGAGGATCTCCATCCACGGAACCAAAATTTCCCTGAGGATCAATCAGTGGATAGCGGAGAACCCATCTTTGTGCCATTCGCACGAGAGTGTCGTAAACGGAACTATCTCCATGAGGATGGTAGTTCTTAAGAACTTCTCCCACTACACCCGCACATTTGTCGAAGGGGCGGTTATGGAGAAGGCCTTCTCGAAACATGGCGTAAAGGATTCGTCTTTGGACCGGTTTTAATCCATCACGTGCATCAGGCAGTGCGCGGCTGATGATGACAGACATCGAATAATCGATGTAAGCCGTTTGCATGACGTCAGTAATGTTTACCGGGATAATTCGTTCGGGAGACTCGTTCATTTAGTGGTAAAGGGAGAAGCTGTTATTGTGGAGTGGCGGTTAAAAATCGAGCGGTCTGCTTTAGACATCGAGGTAGGATACGTTGAGGGCATTATCCTCAATGAAAGCCCGCCGTGGAGGGACTTCATCCCCCATCAGGATTGTGAAGAGTTCGTCGGCCCGAGCGGCATCTGAGATATTGACCTTCAGAAGACGCCTTTTGGTTGGGTCCATGGTTGTTTCATAGAGTTGCTTGGGATTCATTTCTCCCAACCCTTTATATCGCTGGATGGTCAGGCCTTTTCGGCCATTTGAACGAATCGTGGCGAGAACTTCTAAGATAGAGTGTGCTTCCGTTACGTTCTCATTTTTCTGATCTTTATTTTCAGTGATGAGATAACGAGCTTCTTCGGTAGCGGAGAACTGTCTGACTTCGAGTCCTATATCAGCGATTGTTTTCACTAGCTTAGACATTTCGTTGGCTTCGTAGATCTCATGGACTGAAATTCGTTTGACCGGTCCCGAGTCGATTGCCTTTGGAGCAGTTTCTGGAGTAGCTTCTTCTGGTGAGCTTGATTCTGTCGTGTTTTCTTCTGAGGAGTCTGTTTCTTCGGATGAGGCGTCTTCTGGTTCTTCATTCAGGCCCATTTCGAGGGCAAATGCAGAACGCTCGATATCGCTTTTGAGGAATTCAAAGGATTCCTCATTTCCCTCACGAATGCGGGCGATGTAGCGGGGGAGTGTATTATCGCCTTCATGGGCATCGAGGTAAGCAGCCAGTGACACGCCGTAACGAGTGACGCCTGCTCCAAGACGCTCTAATTGAGCCAGAGCTTCGACGATTTTATCGATTTGTTCGGAGCTAAAGGTATGATTGTCGCGGATACGGGTCAGAATGACTTCCTCAGAACCTAGCTCGAGGAGGATTCGGTTCAACTCTTCGTCATTATCGATATACTGCTCCCTACGTCTGCGCTTGATCTTATAGAGAGGGGGCTGGGCGATGTAGACATAACCTTTTTCAATGAGGCCGTGCATTTGCCGATAGAGAAAGGTGAGTAAGAGAGTGAGGATGTGAGAGCCATCGATATCCGCATCGGTCATGAGGATAATCTTATGGTAACGTGCTTTTTCGATGTTGAAGGCGCCCTCGCCTTCGTGGCTGCCGATCCCTGTCCCAATGGCAGTGATCATTGTGCGGATTTCAGTATTGGCCAGAACCTTGTCGATCCGGGCTTTTTCTGAATTAATGAGTTTTCCTCTCAAGGGGAGGATTGCCTGGGTTCGGCGGTCGCGACCTTGTTTGGCCGATCCTCCAGCGGAATCGCCCTCCACAATATAGAGTTCAGTTTTGGAGGGATCTTTTTCGGAGCAATCCGCCAGTTTTCCTGGAAGGCCACCACCTGAAAGGGCGCCTTTTCGAACTGTTTCACGAGCTTTACGAGCTGCTTCTCTTGCACGAGCAGAATTCAAACACTTATCGAGTATCTGGCGGGCTTCAGCAGGATTTGTTTCAAAAAAGTATCGGAGCTTTTCACCAACGATTTTTTGAACAATCCCACCAACTTCGCTGTTGGAAAGTTTTGTTTTGGTTTGGCCTTCGAAGCGGGGTTCGGGGACTTTTACTGAAATGATTGCGACAATCCCCTCGCGTGTATCATCCCCAGTAATCGCCGGATCTTTGTCTTTCAGGAAATTATTGGATTTTGCATAGGTATTGATGACGCGAGTCAGAGCCGTCCGGAAACCAGACAGATGTGTGCCTCCTTCGATATTGTAGATCGAGTTGGCGTAGGCATAGATCTGACTGTTGTACGTGTCATTAAATTGCATTGCGACATCGATAACAACGGCTGGGAGATCAGGCCTTTTGGCGTTGAGCAGAGAATCCGAAAAGGAGATGGGCTCTGCGTGGAGGACGTTCTTATTCTTATTGAGGAAACGAACATACTCCGTGATTCCGTCGTTAAACTGAAAGGTCTCCTTTTTTTCGCTTCGTTCGTCGATTAGCTGGATTTTGATCCCTGGATTAAGGAATGCTAGTTCTCTCAGGCGTTTTGCCAGAAGATCATACTGAAAGGAGAGAGTGTCTTCAAAGATTTCTGGATCAGGTTTAAAGGAGATCTTTGTTCCAGTCCTTTTGGTATCTCCGACAATTTCCAATTTTGAATCGGTTTTACCTTGTCGGAAACGCATATGGTGAATTTTCCCTTCGCGGCGAATTTCGGCTTCAAACCATTCTGAAACAGCATTCACACATTTTGCGCCGACTCCATGCAGGCCTCCAGAGACCTGATAGGCGCCTTTGTCGAATTTACCCCCTGCATGAAGGTTGGTTAAAACGAGCTCCAGGGCCGAAATTTTATATTTTGGGTGGATGTCTACGGGGATACCTCGGCCATCGTCCTCAACGGAGCAGGACCCATCTAGATGGATACTGACAGTGATGAGTGAGCAAAAACCGGCAAGAGCTTCATCAATGGAGTTATCCACCACTTCAAAAACACAATGGTGTAATCCTCGTTCATTGGTGTCTCCGATATACATATCGGACGTTTGCGGACACCCTCGAGTCCTTCCAGTTTTTGGATTTGTGAAGCATTATATTCGGAGGAGCCTCGTTCTGAGGAAGCCTGTTTGGGTGAGTCGTTGTCTGAAGCCATGTATAAGAGTCTAAATAAAGATTAATTTTCGCTTGTTTTACGGGTTTGGACAACCTTTTTTCTGGTTTTATGGGTATTTTTTTATTTTAGGTTTACAACCTAAGATAGGTTCGTAAACAGTTGGAGCTGTGAAACTTTCGGTAAAAGTGGAGTATGCCTGTCGAGTACTGGCACAACTGGCGAAGAACCATAGTTCTCCTGAATTAGCTCATATTGAAGAATTGGCGGAGAAAGAGGCTGTTCCGGCAAACTATTTGGTTCAGATACTGAGTGACTTGCGCAATGGAGGATTGATCACGAGTCGTAGGGGTAAACAGGGCGGGTATGCGCTAGCACGTTCCCCCGAAACCATCTCGTTATATGAGATTGTTAGCTTGGTGGATGGCGATTTGTTGGAGTTTAGCTCGAACAGTGACGGCGAGTCCGGTCGTCGTGTTTCGAGTATTTGGAAAGAAGTTCGTGCCGATCTGGAGGAGAAAACTCGTAGCTATACGCTCGATATGTTCTTAAGCGAAGATTCGGACGATATGTATTACATCTGAGAGAGCGGAGCTCTGTGGGTCTAATGAAGGTTATCAGGGCTTTAGATAGCATTTCTACACTATCTAAAGTTGAAGAATAGGATCAGGCCTTGACGGAGAGCTTAATCCTCGCCATGGATTCGAGGCAATGCTCCAGGAATGGTTGGAAAAAATTCTTATTTTGCAGGATCGCGATGAGAGGAAGACGCGAATCGAAACACAAATCCTGCATATACCCAAAGAAGTGTCTGCTTGCGAAGAGAAGATCTCGCAACAGGAGTCGAACCTGGAGTTGGCTCGTAAGACCGTCCAGAACCTTGAATTAAAGCGAAAAGGTTTGGAGTCGGACATCGCCGTAGCGGAGGAGCATGCCGCTCGTTATCGAACCCA
>JAESUN010000195.1 GCA_016763045.1 Opitutaceae bacterium
AGTTTTAATGGGGAGTGTATTGAATTGACCCATTGGAAAGGGGTGACGAATGGTTTGACTGGAACTGCTTTAATGGTGCAATGAGGGATTTTAAAGGATCTTTGATGAATGCTAGATGATTGCTTAAATAATTGGCCGGGGGCACCGGATGAGATTGTATTACCTAGAGGTAAGATCCACATATGGGCTGTATCTCTTGATTCAGGAGAAGAGTGCCTAGCCCAGTGTCGAGGGCTTTTATCGGAGAGTGAAATCAGTCGAGCTCAACGCTTTCATTTTGATGCGGACCAGCGTCGTTTTATTATTGCCCGAGGAACTTTACGTCAGTTACTGGGGAGGTATTTAAAGTGTGCTGCTGACACGATCGTTTTTCAAACAAACGAATATGGAAAACCTCGTCTTGGAGGAAACGATGGATTGCCTCTTCATTTTAACATTTCGCATTCGGGAGAAATGGCAGTCATGGCGTTTTCCTGTGAACGGGAATTGGGTATCGATATTGAATGGATCCGTGAGGAAATTAATTGTTTGGATTTGTCAGAGCGTTTTTTTTCAAAAACAGAGGCAGTTGTTTTAAAATCACTTCCAGAGAAAGAACTGTCGAAGTGCTTCTTTGAGACCTGGACACGAAAAGAAGCTTTTATAAAGGCTTTAGGAAAAGGCCTTTCTATTCCTTTGGATCAGTTTGATGTTTCTGTTGGAGTAGAAGTTCCACCTGCATTACTTGAAGTTAGGGTGGATGAGGTTCATTCGAAAGAATGGTTTATCTCGAAGGTGATTCTGAATAACTCTTTTTCAGGTGCTGTTGTGGCCGAAGGTGGGCCTGTCGAGATTCAGCAATTTCGGATTTAAAAGATCCTGCTGTAATACAAAAAAACAGCCTGAATTTAAGCTGTTTTTTGAAAAAAAAATGGTGGTAGGAGAAGGATTCGAACCTTCGTAGGGTTACCCCAGCAGATTTACAGTCTGCCCTCGTTGGCCACTTGAGTATCCTACCAATTAAATAAAGAAGGCCTAATTCAAGGTCTCTGGCTCAAAGAGCAAGGTTTTTTTCAAAAGTTCTACGATAAGCGGAGTTTAAAAAAAGATATCAAGAGGTTAAGACGAGAAATATCTCAAAGAGATTGGACTATCCTATAAGAGCCCGGCTTCCTTGAAACTGTAGAAGCCTCGGTGGGATGGGTCTTCATCTCTGTTCCCTATTATGAGATGATCAATTAATTCAATGCCAATTGTCCGAGAAGCTTCTCTCAATTGACGGGTTGTTTTTATGTCGGCAGAGCTGGGTGATGGATCCCCACTGGGGTGGTTATGGACGCAAATGATGGCGCACGCTCCTGATTTTATGGCTTCACGAAAGACTTCTCTGGGGTGAGCCAAACTGCTGCTTGCTGTTCCAGAAGAGACTTCTTTCTTTTTTAAGAGCCTATTTCGTCTGTTGAGACATAGAACCCAGAATTTTTCGATTTCTAAACCCGTTACGATAGATTGAAAATAGGAGAAGACTGATTCCGGCTGATCAAAAAGCTTAGTGGTTGTTGCATTATTCGAAAGAATTCGACGGGCGATTTCCATGACGGCTTGCAATTGAAGCGCTTTCACTTTTCCGATCCCTTTTATTTCCTTGAAATCGTTTTCATTCCAAGAGGTGAGTTTTGCTAAGGAACCGGCTTCGTTCATTAATTTTCCTGCAATGCTTAAGACATCCATCTTTGGGGTTCCGCTACGTAAAAGCATCGCGAGAAGTTCTATGTCGCTGAGTGCTTCCGCCCCAAGACGTTCAAGGCGCTCTTGCGGTCTTTCTGAGGTAGCAATATCCCTCAGACGAATTGTTTGGTATGTATTAGAAGCCCCCACTCAGATCTTACTCTATGGAATTGAATGAGATTTTAAAGTTTTTTGTTTCCCTGTCTTTGAGGGGAAAGTATGGTTTTTTCCATGTCAAAAATCAGAGTTGTTGTTTGGGGCGAAAATATTCATGAACAAAAGATGCCAGTGGTTGCTGAGATCTATCCTGATGGTATGCACTCCACGATAGCTGAGGGGATCCGCGAGTCGGGAACGGATGTGGAGGTTTCCATAGCTGTTTTACAGGACCCGGAACATGGGTTAACAGAAGAGCGTTTGGCTAATACGGATGTGCTTATCTGGTGGGGACATGCGGGCCATAGCTTAGTTGAGGATGTGGTGGTTGATCGTATTCAAAAAAGAGTCTTAGAGGGGATGGGGTTGGTTGTGTTGCATAGCGGTCATTATTCCAAAATATTCAAACGACTACTCGGAACCTCTTGTTCCCTTACCTGGAGAGAAGCGGGTGAGAAGGAACGGTTGTGGGTTTGTAATCCCGGACATCCTATTGCAGAGGGGATTGATCGTTACTTCGAATTAGAAAATGAGGAAATGTATGGAGAGCCTTTTGGTGTTCCGACTCCCGATGAGCAGGTCTTCATTTCTTGGTTTGAGGGGGGAGAGGTTTTTAGAAGTGGTTGTTGTTGGTATCGCGGAAATGGAAAAATATTTTACTTCCGACCAGGCCATGAAACATACCCAACCTATTACGATAAGAATATTCGAAAAGTTATCTCAAATGCGGTTCGTTGGGCTTGTCCACAAGGTAAGTGGGTTGATTCGTGCCCAAATGTGAAAGAAGCTTGTGAACCGATTGTGGTAAAAGGGAAGAGCGTCCACTAATTGTGGTCTTTTTTTCGCTTTTGACTGAGAAAATGAGCTACTTTAATTAAAGTAGCGGATGTATGCATTGCGTCTAAGACGCTGTAGCCAAGTCTCTTCTGCTCTGCCAGCCATTTTCGAAAGAAGATAGCGTTCGATTTGAGGGCTTACTTCTGCTATTGGTTGTAGTCCAGCACTGCGTTTTTCTTCGACCAGAATGATAAAAACATCCTGTCCTATTTGTATAGGCTGACTAAAATGTCCTTCCTCCAGTGAAAAAGCGCTTTCTGCCAGTTCTTCTTTGAGGTCAGATCGATTGACCCAACCCATGTCTCCACCTTTTTTTCTTGATGAATTTTGGCTGTGTTTTTCGGCTAATTTAGCGAAGTCAGTCCCGTCTTTTAGTTGCTTGAGTATATTATCAGCCGTTTGCATGAGCACACTGTCGTTTTCATCAGCCAGCTTTGCCAATTGAATAAGCCGCAGATGCACTCCATCTCCTAGATAAAAACGATCTTTATTAGCTTCATAAAAATCAGCGATTTTTACTGGACTGACGATGTTTTCAGATTTCCTCATTTGCCCGCGCATCCAGTTGACGATGATTTCCTCTTCAACTATTTTACGGTATTCTCGAGGGGTTTTCCCGATTGCTTGCAAGTAGGAATGAAATTTGGCTCGTTCGTTGTCAAATTGAGTGATCAATCTCTCATTAATGATGTTCTCAACAATATAGGGAGGAATATATCGTCCTTCTTCCGAATAAAAATCCTTTATGATGAGGATTTCGTCTGCGAGGCTTTGGATGAGAGTATCTTCAACTTCCTCCAGTTTTTGGCGAAACTCTGCTTCCGATCGACTTTCTGAGCGAATTTGCGGAAGAAGGGGTTTTATTTCCCTGCGGACATCGCCAACCGTAATGACTTTTTCTTCGACAATGGCGACTATTCCATTGGAAAACCGTGCTCCAACAGGAGCTAAGTCAGCTTTTGTGGTTTCGGCACTAAAGCTCTCTAAAAAAGCAAAGGAGGAGGAAAGAATGATAAGGGAAAATGCAATTTTCGGATGCATAAAATCAATTGGGAAGATTTCGTAAGAAGAGAACTATCTCATCTAATCTTAGGAGGGGTTTTTTTGTGGTCAAGCGGGGAAAGCGATTTCCTAACATGATATAATCGTCATTCCTTCGGTGGTTTCTCTGGCATTTAAGCCGATTCCCCTCCGTTTCTACGATCAAAATATTCTTATGTTCCGCAAGGCAACGAATTTTTGTAATACAGAGAAGTGCTTTCACTTGTTTGGGAAGAGGGCCAAATCTGTCAGTCAACTCTGAGGTTAATTGTTTGATTTCAGAGACGGAGGCAGACATCGCCAGTTTTCGATAGAAATCGATTCGGAGCCTCGTTTCTTTGATATAATGAGTCGGAATACGAGCCTCGAGAGGAGGGCAGGTATTTTTGTCTAATTCTTCGTTCTTTAAGATAGTATAGCCTGTTTGGTAACCTTGAGAAGGGGCGCTCTTTCTCTCTCCTTGATAAATGAAATCGAGCTTTACGGAGGCGCGAATTGTTTCAGCGCTAGCTTCTCCTTTCAGTCTGGCGACGCTTTGTCGGATTAATTGACAATAAAGTTCGAAGCCTACTCCCACAATATGGCCGCTCTGTTGAGCTCCGAGGAGGTTTCCGGCTCCTCTCAACTCAAGGTCTCTCATCGCGATGCGAAAACCCGCTCCCAGTTGATTGTGCTGGCGAATGGCATGCAGACGTTTGCGGGCAACATCGAGCAGTCGAGTATGGCGATGAAGCAGAAGGTACGCATAGGCTTGATGTTTGAACCGTCCCACCCGACCTCTCAATTGATAGAGTTGGGATAATCCGAATCTATCGGCGCTTTCAATAATGATTGTATTGCAATTAGGTAGATCGATCCCCGATTCAATGATCGTTGTACAGACAAGGACTTGATAGCGGTTGTCTATGAATTCGAGCATGATTTGTTCGAGTTCCTTTTCCTTCATTTGCCCGCGTCCGACTGCAATGCTTGCTCCGGGAAGAAGCTTTCTCAGGCGAGTCGCAACAGTATCAATTGTTTGAACGCGGTTATGGACATAAAAGACCTGTCCGCCACGGCGGAGTTCTTTTTGAATAACTTCTGTTACGAGTGCGTCATCGTAGTTCTTTACGATTGTTTTAATTGGCCGTCGCGAGGCTGGAGGTGTTTCGATGACACTGAGATTTCTGGCTCCTGTCAGGGCCATATAGAGAGTTCTCGGAATGGGCGTGGCACTCATTGAAAGGATATCAACGCCAGTTAATTGCTCTTTGAAAGTTTCTTTGTGTTTGACGCCAAAGCGTTGTTCTTCGTCGAGATAACCAGTCCTAGATTTGGGAAAATGACGTCTTTTTGAATCAAACGGTGAGTACCGATGAGAATGTCGACTTTTTTTGCGGCGAGAGCCTGAAGGATCTTTTTTTGCTCTTTTCGGGAACGAAACCGACTAACAACTTCCACCACAATAGGGAAAGCACCCAGCCTCTCCCGAAAAGTATTGAAGTGTTGTTGAGCGAGAACTGTGGTTGGAACAAGTAGGGCGACCTGTTTGCCTCCCATGACGGCTTTGAATGCTGCCCGTAGAGCGACTTCTGTTTTTCCGAATCCTACATCTCCGCAGATGAGTCGATCCATCGGAGTGACGGCTTCCATGTCTTTTTTTGTATCATTGATGGCCGTTAATTGATCAGGTGTTTCTCGGAAGGGGAAAGAGGCTTCAAATTCTTTTTGCCACTGGGAATCTAAGGGAAAAGCAAAGCCTGGAGTAAGATCTCGCCGGGCTTGTAGTTCTAGTAGCTTTGCGGCGTAATCAAGAGTAGCCCTTTCAGCGGCTTGTCTCGTTTTCTCCCATCTGCCACTTCCTAT
>JAESUN010000196.1 GCA_016763045.1 Opitutaceae bacterium
AACAGGGCCGAAGGTGTCCTCAGGGCCCAGCAATTGCACTGCTTCGTATCGCGGAGCAACACCCTAATGTGTTCGTAGAATTGAGTTAAGGCAAGTAACGATACTGACAAGGTGGTACTGACAAATTAACTTGTTGAATTGCACCCAATATTGACCCAGGATTTGCATTAATAACTGACCCAGCTAGAACGAGTCAATGCGGGCCTTAACGTTATCATGCATGGGTCAAAATTCAATGCAAAAATGTGCGGTTTTTGGATCAATTTTGAGTGCAATTTAACAGTTAGTGAGTTCTTCATCGTGGTTTTAATTTGGACCTTTTTACCATCTGGCGTCACACCATCATGATGCTTCTCAATGCGTTTGAATAACTTTACCTCATAGTCTTGCTCGACAAGGATTTCTCCAAGATCACCTACCAACCGGCCATCAAGAGTAAATGGCTTCTGAGGGTACCGCGTATGCAGCGAATCCACGATTTCTAACAACGCTTTGACTGCTTGATGTATTTCCATAGCCGAATAATATTACATCAGCGAGGGCGAACATGACGCAACAACAAGAGAATTCTTTTATGAATATTAATCAAACGCCTTCTATTAAGTCTTCCATCAGGTTTGAATTGATCCCGGGATTTTAGATCCTTTATTTTGTCGTATATATTTTCAATAAGTTCCTCCGTCGACTTTCCTGGCCATGACGCTAAATCGGTTTCCTGGATGCCTTCAAATGCAGGAATCTTTGCCCGCTTTAGTGCATTGAAATTGAATCCTGATTTATTTAATCGGTCATACTCTGAAGTAGAGAATTTGCTTATTACTACACGGTGATCTACTCCGTCATTAACAACACGAAAACAAAGGCGGGAGTTATTTTTTAACTCTTCAATTAGCGCCCGAATATTACCTTTTTTTCCTTTTCTAACGGCATCGAACATAGCCATAGCTTTGCCTGAAGTAAGCATTCCTGCTAATACAATTGCGACGGATTCAAGCATTATTGGTTTCTCTTAATTTGTGTTCGATATCCTAAAACTAAGTCCTTTGATAGCTGGCGAAACTATCCGATCAGTAAAGACGAGCTTTGACTATTCCTTTACTGTAAAACAACGAACTGAAACGTCACTTCTGTATTTTCCTCAACTTTTCAGCGGAGACGCTCTCTGGCAACCCTATCTCAGCAGTCCCAATCATCATGCCCCAGCGGCCCCTGGTTTAACAGCTTCCTCGATGATTCCCAGTTTGGCAGAAACTTTGTCATCAATTGCTTAAAGCGGTCGTTATGGTAACGCTCATGCAGATGCACCAGCTCATGGACCAACACATACTCCAGGCACTCAGGTGGTTTTTTAGCAAGCTCAAGATTTAACCAGACCCGCTTTTGGGTGATATTGCAGCTACCCCACCTGGTTTTCATTTTCTTGACGCCCCAGTCATTGGCGTGTCTTTTAACAATGGCTTCCCATTTAATAAGTAATAGTGGGATTTGGGCTTTTAACTGCTCTCTGTACCATTCGTTGAGCACAAGCCTTCGGTTTGCAGCGGTTGTATCAGGCGAGACAAATAGCTGTAGCTTGGCGCCGGTTTTCAATTCGATTTTATGTTTTCCATATCGCTCAACCACTTCCAAGCGATAACGCTTGCCCATGAAGTAATGACTCTCACCCTCCACCATTTCCCGCTGCGTCTGTCGTGGTTGGGCTTCCATGACCCTTTGGCGTTTGCGTATCCAGTCTAACTTGGTCACTACGGCAGCTCGTACTCTATCGTCATTCAAATGCTTGGGGACAGAGACCCTTACCCGACCATTGGGAGGCATGACACTTGGATGCAGGTTTTTAATGTCCTTGCGAACTATCTCAATAGGAATACCACTGACCTGGATTTCATGGCTGGCTGTTGATCTACGCATATCTCACCGATACTCTTCCTGGTGCTTCGCCAGCTCCAATATCTGATCGACATCCACTTCGTACTCACCGACCCGCTCCTCGATTGCGTATTTGATCTGACGCTCCTTGAATCGATCACCCACCCAATCAGCTTTCTTGGTATATCGAATGGCCTCATCAACCTTCATTGCCAGCTCTTCATTTCTGCCCAGGTTGTCATACAGCGCCTGCTTAGCTTGCGAGTCTATCGATGCCGGGTAGTCATGCGCATCTGGTTTGACCACCTTTTTAGCTAGTGCTTTTATCTTCTCCAGGTACTCCTGATAAGTGATGGCCTGTTTACGCCTTTCCTCGATAACCGCATCCAGTAATTCTGACATTTGATCATAGTATTTAGGGTTCACCGGATTCTCATCGATGATGGTTTTGCGCATGTTGTTTTCAATGGTTTCAGCCATAGACTCTTCATTGTTACGAATATCTGCCGGTAAGCCAGTGAGCGCACCCTCCCCTTTCCGGACGATTAACTCGATCAAGCCAAGCGCTTCAAAATCCATCAAGGTTTCACTTTCATCGGCCCGGATATACATGTCCAGTAAGTAGCGCATTGCCGGCTCAAAGCGCTTCATGTCCAGGTAATCTCCACTGGCCAGTTTCACTTCATCCCGCATTTTTTCATAATGCACAACATCCTGTTTTATCTGAGACTCTTCAGTAGCCGTGTAGCGAGCTTCATTCATTTCATTAGCCAGGTTTGCATAAGCACGCAAGAGCTTGCCAACGGTCTGATAAAGAGTCACACGCAGGGCTTCCCGCTCGATTAATTCGTCCTGGTTTTGGGTATCGCCACAGAAATAGTGCAAATAGTCCTTGGTGTCTCTGGGAAGGGATACCGGCTCACACAGCGCCTTGACCTTCTCAAGGGCATCATCAAGATCCTGTCTAGCTTGCTCTAAGCGATCTTTGAGTAAGCCAGATACATCCTCTTCGTCATAACCATCCAACACTTCCGCTGTGTAGCTCTTAACCGCCTTGTCCAACGACTTGAACAAGTCTTTATAGTCCACTATGTAACCGTACTCTTTGTCGTCTGAGTCAAGGCGGTTCACACGGCAAATAGCCTGGAACAGGCTGTGATCCTGCATGTGCTTATCGATGTACAAATAAGTTGCTGATGGGGCATCGAAACCAGTAAGAAGTTTATCCACGACAATGAGCAACTTCATCTGGCCTGGCTCATGAATAAACTCGTGTTTGACGAGTTTCTCAAACTCCTCTACCCGCTTGCCCGCCTGCTCTTCTGATTGATCAAAATAAGCGGCCAGCATCTTGCGGTAGACTTCATATTTGAAGAGCTTCTCTGTCTGTCCTTCACCCGATTCCTCGCCTTTTAGATCTGAGGTGCTGGGTTGATAGCTGGTGATAATGGCGCATTTGCCAGAAAGATCCGTTTGACTGAACATTTCAAAGACTTTGCATGCCTGATAAACGCTGGCACAAACAAGCATGGCGTTACCCCTTCCATCCATCAATCGGGGACGGGTCGCCATGTCCATCAGAATGTCATCAACAATCTGCGCAAGCCTGGACTTGCTGGAGAGAACCCGTTGCATGGTTCCCCATTTCTTTTTCAATTCCGTTTTAGCGTGGTGGGAAAGGCCCTGGGTCTTGGCTTCAAACCAGGCATCCACCTTCTTCTGCGAAGTCAGGTGCTGGTCAATATCCCTTGCTTCATAACGAAGATCCAGCACCACGCCATCGGCGACAGCTTCATCAAACTTGTAAGTATGGATATAGGGCCCAAAAGTTTCGATGGATTTGCGCTTGTCCTTCTTCATCAACGGTGTGCCGGTGAAAC
>JAESUN010000197.1 GCA_016763045.1 Opitutaceae bacterium
AGGTAAAACTAGGGAAGGGCATACAAGTCCCTCCTGAAGACCATCCTATCATGGATGCTGTTCGGATTTATGACCGTGCTATCCAAATAGCCGATATAGAAGAGCAGGCTGAGGTTTTTCGAGAAGTCTTAAAAATTGCTGGAGAGCAGATGTGGACGATTAATATTACGGATAGTTTACCTCTTTTCATTGTGGTCAAAAGAGGGTTTCGCAATGTGCCCAAAGAAATGGTTTATTCTTGGGATATGCTGGGTTTTGGCGGTGCAGGACGGGAACTCTTTTTCTTTGATAATCCCTCCGATTCACCTGGCGCCATTGCTCAGGTGAAGGAAGCGATGATCAAGCCGACGTTGCCTTCGCGAATTGCGTCGAGGTCTTCTGTGGAAAATGAAGAAACTAAATTTTCATCCAGGGAATTACTGGGGGCTGCGTTTCGATGGCTGTTATTGATAGGGTTGGTTTCGATGATCTTTTTGATTGCGAAAAGGCATCCCTTTATTGGACGTCGTATCGTGATAATGGTCCCGACCTTGCTCTTTATCTCGGTTATTGTTTTTACGATTATTCAGTTACCTCCTGGGGATTATGTGACAACGATGGTGGCCCAATTAGAAGTTTTAGGGGAGGAGGCTGACATGCGGAAGATCGAGGATCTGAAAAAGATCTTCAAGTTGGATGAATCCATTGTTGATCAATACCTCTACTGGACAGGGTTGAAATGGTTTGTGACTTTTTCTCCTGAAGATA
The DNA here is from genome assembly GCA_016763045.1 of Opitutaceae bacterium. Taxonomy (GTDB): domain Bacteria; phylum Verrucomicrobiota; class Verrucomicrobiia; order Opitutales; family Opitutaceae; genus NORP342. The sequence continues at coordinate 748 of JAESUN010000197.1, forward strand.
CGGGTCTTCTTCAGGGTAATCTTGGGCGATCGATGGAAACCTCTAGGTTGGTGAATGATATGATAGGGGATCGTCTATTACTGACGGTTTTTATCAGCCTTGGAACGATTATATTCACGTGGATGGTCGCGCTTCCTATCGGGATATTCTCCGCTGTTAAGCAGTATTCAATCGGCGATTACGTTGCGACATTTATCGGGTTTTTGGGAATGTGTATCCCTAATTTTTTGTTGGCCCTTCTTTTGATGTTTTTTGCTTCAAAGTTTTTTGGTGTTCATGTGACAGGATTGTTTTCCGCTGAGTATGGATCCCAGCCGGAATGGACCATGGGTAAATTTGTCGATCTTTTGAAACATATTTGGCTGCCCATTCTTGTTCTGGGTGTGACGGGGACAACAGGAATGATTCGGGTGATGAGAGGCAATTTGTTGGACGAACTTAAAAAACCCTATGTGGTGACGGCTCGAGCGAAGGGGGTTCGGCCATTGAAACTGCTGTTGAAGTATCCTGTTCGCGTCGCTTTAAACCCTTTTATCTCCTCTATTGGGGTTCTCTTCCCTCAGTTGATTTCTGGAGGAGCCATTGTGGCAATGGTTTTAAGCCTGCCGACCATTGGTCCGCAGATGATCTATGCACTGACTAATGAAGACATGTATTTGGCTGGTACTTTGTTGATGCTTCTGAGCACCTTGGGGGTCGTAGGAACTCTGGTGAGTGATGTATTGTTAATGGCTTTGGATCCTCGGATCCGAATGGGATCTGGAGGGCGTTAAGATCTGATGTCGAAACCTCACTTATCATCAAACGATCAAAATCCTGTTGTCGCAATTAGCGACGTGCTGGTGGAGAAAGAACAGATTGCGGTGCAATCCCAATGGCATCTGATTAGGAGTCGGTTTGCGAAGCATCGACTGGCTGTTTTGGCTCTCTACACAATTGGATTTCTTTATTTCCTAGCACTGTTTGCACCGTTTTTTACGCCTTATTCTCAAAACACACGGTCTGTAGAGTATTCCTATGCGCCTCCTCAGATACCTTCGTTTAACTTTTCAGAGGGGTTTTATGTCGATGCCATCAAAAGCCGGAAAGATCCTGTAACGTTGCGAAAATATTATGTGACGGATACAGCTGAAAAAGTGCCTCTGGGCTTTTTTGTGAAAGGAGAATCCTATCGCGCTTTTTGGATTATTCGAAGTGATCGTCACTTCTTTGGGGTTAACCTGGAGAAATGGAAACGCCTCACGGAGGCATCGGATCTTTCGATCGAAAGCGAAGAAGTGACCCCGCCTTCATTTCATTTATTGGGGGCCGACCAATACGGAAGAGATGTTTTTAGTCGCGTGGTCTTTGGTTCGCGAATCAGTCTCTCGATCGGATTGGTTTCCATCGCGATGACCTTTATTCTGGGTTCTTTGATTGGGGGGATCTCTGGTTATGTCGGAGGGACTGTTGATACCTTGATTCAACGATTGATCGAAATCATCAACTCGTTTCCGCATCTGCCTCTTTGGATGGCGATTGCTGCCATCGTTCCTGCGGGATGGCCACCCTTACGGGTCTATTTTGCCATCACCATCGTCTTGAGCTTTCTTAATTGGACGGGATTAGCGCGAGTTGTGCGGGGTAAGATACTTTCATTGCGAGAGGAGGAGTATGCAGTCGCGGCCCGGCTTCTCGGAGCTTCCCATGGTCGTGTGCTCTTCAGACACTTACTTCCCGGGTTTACCAGCCATATCATCGTAACGCTGACTCTCAGTGTTCCGGGGATGATTCTCGGTGAGACGGCTCTGAGTTTTCTTGGAATAGGGCTAAGGCCTCCAATTGTAAGTTGGGGTGTGATGTTGCAGGACTGCCTAAATTTACAGGTGGTGGCAGATTATCCCTGGCACCTGCTTCCCGTTATCATGATCATCATAACTGTTCTGTCCTTCAATTTCTTGGGTGATGGCATGCGGGATGCCGCGGATCCTTATTCGGTAAAATAGAGCGAAGGGTCAGGTCATTGTATTCCGGTGTTAACGGACTTTTACGCTGTTAAAAACATGAGGTCATTTTCAGACGTTTCAATGGTAAAAAAGCTTCAAGTAGTGAGTATCTTTCATCGTTGAAAATATTATTTGGTGTGGCTGCAGACGATAAAAAATAACTCTCTATCGAAAATATGAATGAAGAAACATTCTGAAATATGAATTGATCCTCTTTTATGGATGTTGTAGGTATGGCTCCTCTTTACCCCATTAGAAATATTATGAATACAAAAAATGCATCTTTGGCCGC
>JAESUN010000198.1 GCA_016763045.1 Opitutaceae bacterium
CGTCTTGTCAGACTCTGGACGCCAAATCTTTTTTTACCCGAAGCAGAAGAATCACCTTTCTCTTTGATCACTTCTGGAGAAATACGTGAACTCATAAAAATCCTTCCACTCTGGACACTCTTCAGTGCCTTTAAAATCACTTCTGGGGCCTCTGATTTCATGATATACCCCAAGGCACCTGCCGAAAGGGCTTCCCCCGCTGAAGTTTCTTCACGTCGCATCGAAATCACAATGATTTTCGCGTCTTTCTGGAGCTCTCTAATCTGGCGAATCAGATCAAACCCATCGACATCCCCTAATCCCAAGTCTAGACAAATAAGCTCGGGAAAGTGCTCTGCCACTTGCTCCAATGCCTCTTTTCCATTTTCAGCATGCCCACAGACTTCATAGTCTGAATCACTCTCAATCAATGAGATAAGGCTGTTTCGTACCAAAGGAAAATCCTCAATAACGAGGACTTTACATCTTCGAGTCTGTATTTCCGGCTGAAGCATCGTGTCTTGTCATGTTTCTCTATTTAAGCTGTACAATCTATACAGTTCAAAAATAGTTTGTTTGAATACTCTAATCCGATGGAACTACGAACCAAAGACTACTTTACTGCAAGTAAAGCTTTCCTTCCGAAAATGCTCCCCCATCACACCCCTCAAGGGTGATACTTCACCCTCTTAAAAAAATGGTTGCCCGGCCAGGGATCGAACCTGAACTGAAAGAATCAAAATCTCTTGTGCTACCATTACACCACCAGGCAGAGGCCGCATTAAGTTGTTGTTCTTTTCTTCTTCGTCAAGGACGGAATCTTCGTAATACATAAACAGAGCATTGACGCATCCGCTTCCTTCGAGCTTAACTCCATCCTAATGCAGCCTCCAGCGTCCTCGATTTCCGACAAGATTAAATATAAGCGAATCATCCTCAAATTAAGTGGGGAAGTTCTTCGCTCGTCTGAAACCGGCGATCCCATCGATTGGGCAACCCTGAAGCATATCTGTGCTCAGATAAAGGAACTCCACCTCCTCGGAGTGGAAGTCGGCATCGTTATCGGCGGTGGCAACATCTTCCGAGGACTGAGCGGACAGAAAAAAGGCATCGATCGCACCACCGGAGATTATATGGGTATGCTCGCGACCGTCATCAATGGCCTCGCCTTTATGGAATGCCTTGAAAAAATGGATGTCGTCACCCGGGTTCAGAGCTCTATCCCAATGAACCAGATTGCAGAGCCATTCATTCTTCGCAGAGCGATCCGTCATATGGAAAGAGGCCGCGTCGTTATCTTTGTTGCCGGGACAGGAAATCCCTTCTTCTCCACCGATACAGCCGCTGCGCTACGCGCCAATGAATTAGGAGCAGAGGTGATTATGAAAGCCACTAAAGTCGACGGAGTGTATGATAAAGATCCGAATAAATACGACGACGCCGTTAAATACGATAAACTTTCATTCGTTGATGCCCCCAAGCAACGCCTTAGCGTTCTCGATTCCACAGCCTTTTCTCTCTGTCTGGACAACAATCTTCCGATCCTTGTTTTTAACCTACAAGGCGACAACACCATCATGCGTGCAGTCATGGGCGAAAACATTGGAACATTGGTCTCCTAAATAAAGACCTCTTAAAAAAACAAATAAGATCTCTCTAACCCATTTTTCATTCTATGAGTTCACATCCCATCATCAGTGATACCCACGTCAAAATGCAGCAGACCATGGAGCATACACTACATGAGTTCAGCTCCATTCACACGGGAAAAGCCTCACCATCAATGGTAGAAGGAATTTCTGTGGAAGCTTACGGAAGTCACGTGCGTCTGAAAGAAGTCGCAGCGATCACAACTCCCGACCTACGGACGATCCAAATCCAACCCTGGGATAAGTCTATGATCGTACCCATCGAAAGAGCCATTCAGATGGCAAACATCGGTATCAACCCTTCAGTTAACGGAGGACTTATCCGCCTTCCTCTTCCCGATCTAAATCGCGAACGTCGCCAGGAACTCGTAAAAGTAGCTCATCAGATGGCAGAAGACGGCCGTATCAGCGTCCGGCATGCCCGCAGAGATGGCCTCGAAGCCCTCAAAAAACTTCAAAAAGAGGGAGAAATCTCAGAGGATGAGCAAAAAAGATATGATAAGGAGATCCAGACTGAAACCGATAAAGCCATTAAGGAAATCGGTGAGCATCTGGCTCATAAGGAGAAGGAACTTCTTTCGCTTTAGGAATCTTTTCGAAAGCGGGCGTTTACCTTTAGAACAAAGTAAATTCCATTATAGCTTCGTTCAGCACATCAATCGTCATTCAGCTCGTAGATTGACTCTCTAGATACCATGCATCCCATACCCTCAAAAGCGAAACGCATCGTCGTCAAACTGGGGACTGGTATCTTAACAACTGAATCAGGTAGCATCGATACCGATTATATTTCAGCTGTTTGCCAACAAATCTCAGAATTACGTAAAAGTGGGACCCAATCCATCGTTGTCAGCTCCGGTGCCGTTGGTTTGGGAATGGGGATATTCGGCCTGACGAAACGCCCCGACGATAGCGTAAAGCTCCAAGCCTGTGCCGCCATCGGCCAGAGTTTGCTCATTCAAACCTGGCAACAAGCCTTTTCCGCCTTCGGCATAACCGTCGCCCAGATCCTCCTCACCCACGACGACCTCAGCATCCGCAGCCGCTACATTCATGTAAAAGCGATCATCGAGCACCTCCTTCATCAAGGCATCGTCCCCATCATCAATGAGAACGATACCGTCAGCACCGAAGAGGTGAAATTCGGAGACAACGACCTTCTCTCTGCGATGCTAGCCAGCCAAACGGAATCTGAATACCTGCTAATCCTCTCAACGGCTCCGGGATTGATCGACCAAACAGGCACAGGCAAAATCGTTCCTGTCATCAGCGAAATCACCCCTCAAATCAAAGCCATGGCAGGTGGGACAACCAGTGCTATAGCCGTCGGAGGAATGATCACAAAAATCGAAGCCGCAACATTGGCCACCAAAGCAAATTGTGGTGTCTTCATTGCCCATGGGAAAGAACCCCAGATCATTCTGAAACTTTTGCAAGGCAACGGACCTGGAACCTTCTTCGTTCCAGAAGGCATGCCGATGGAAGCCAAAAAACATTGGATGACCTATTTTCAAAGGCCCAACGGAAGCCTGCATGTCGACCAAGGAGCCGTTACTGCCCTAACAGATAATGGCAAAAGCCTGCTTGCCAGTGGGCTCGTAAAAATCGAAGGCACTTTTTCCTCTGGTGATGTTATCGATCTTATTTCACCCGAAGAAAAAACCTTTGCACGTGGTCAGGTCCAATTCTCCAGTGAGGAAATCAACCGCATCAGCGGAAAAAAAACAGACGAAATAAAACAACTTTTTCCCGAAAAAACGCGCTGGGAGATTATTCACCGAAATTCTCTCGTTATTTTGTGAGAAGAAAAGCGGTTTAGGCCATTTTCGGCTGGCATACAAACTCTGGACTCTGAATCCTAATCCGATGGACTACGTCATCGGCAACCAGCTACAACCAGGAAGCTTTCCTCCTATCGATTTTCGGAGTGAGTTAAACGATGAACAGTTCGCAGCTGTCACAGCAGAACCCGGTCCACTCCTCATCCTCGCTGGTGCAGGTTCGGGCAAAACACGGACGCTGACCTATCGCGTCGCTTATCTCCTGAGTAAAGGCGTTGATCCCTCCGAGATATTACTCCTCACCTTTACCAATAAAGCAGCCAAGGAGATGCTCCAACGAGTCGAAGACCTGACCGGTGCTGAAGGGAATCGCTTCTGGGGAGGCACCTTTCACCATATTGGGCACCGGCTCCTGCGCTCACATGGAAATGCCATCGATCTGAATCGCAGCTTCACCATTCTTGACGCAGGTGAAGCTGAATCCTTTCTCAAAGATACCGTAGAAGAACTTGATACTGTTTTCTTCAAAGATAAGGCTAATCCTAGGCCAAAGCCTCTGAGCAGCGTCATCAGCATGGCACGTAACACCTGCCTTTCTCTCGAAGAAACGGTCGTTACCCATTTTCCTCAATACGATAGAGTCATTCCTCGGCTCGATGAATTTGCAGCCCTCTACGCCAAACGAAAACGCAAACATCAAGTCGTCGATTATGATGATCTGCTCGAATATTGGCTGCGTCTGATCGAAGAAGCCCCCGAGATCATCGCCCGTTACCAAAATCGCTTCAAACATACGCTCGTCGACGAGTATCAAGACACCAACACCCTTCAGGCCAAGATCGTCGATGGCATGGCTTCCAATCATCAGATCATGGCCGTCGGTGACGATGCCCAATGTATCTACTCATGGCGCGGAGCCAATTTTGAAAACATTCTAACCTTCCCTGATCGGCATCCAGGCACAACGATTCATCGGATCGAGACCAACTACCGCAGTAGTCCGGAAATTCTCTATCTCGCAAACAACATCCTACAAAATCAAACCGAAGGAAAAGGATTTGAAAAAGAGCTGCGAGCTTCCCGCCCATCCAATACCATCCCCTACCTTATTCCCTCCATCGATACGCGGGAACAAGCACGCTTTATCATTTCTCGCTTACAAGGTCTCACCGATGAAGGCCGCAGTCCCAACGACATCGCCATCCTCTACCGAGCTCATTTTCAAGCTCTCGACCTCCAGATAGAACTTTCCAAAGCCAATATCCCCTACCGAATCACCAGTGGAGTTCGCTTCTTTGAACAAGCCCATGTTCGCGATATCGTCGCCCATCTGCGCTTTGTGTATAATCCTACCGACATCATGGCGTTTCATCGCCTCGCCATACTCCTACCAAAAATCGGCGATAAGAGTGCCCGGAAACTTTATAATCTAGCCTTCAGCCTCGCCGAAAGCGAACAACACAGTCTGGTCGATGCAATGCTCCAAAAGGACATCATCAAAAAAGTCCCTAAAGCCGCCAAAGATGATTGGATCTCCCTCATGGAGACTATCCAGGATATGCAGGCGAGCATTCCGAACCAACCTCCGGATGAAATCGTTCAACTCGCCATCGAAGGCTGGTATGGCCTCTACCTGCAAGGAGCCTACGCCAATTACATGTCCCGGCTCGATGACTTAAAAAGCCTCGTCGGATTCGCCGGGCGCTATGACGATATGCAGGATATGCTCGCCCAGATCATCCTGCTCAACTCTGAAATCTCAGACCGCTCCGTCGATGACCAGGAGCCCACCATTCGCCTCACCACAGTTCACCAGGCGAAAGGTTTGGAGTTCGACATCGTTTCCATTATCGGACTTGCCGATGGACTTTTCCCCTTGAGAAGGACCATTGAAGAAGGAGATATCGAAGAAGAGCGACGTCTCTTTTACGTCGCCGTCACCCGAGCAAGAGACGAACTCTATCTCCTTTATCCCAGAGTAAACACAAAAGGCGGGCCCGTCATGAGCCTCTCCCCCAGCCGCTTCATTCAAGAACTCCCAACAGATGCCTATGAGACTGTGCGGATCAGACGGAGCTATGGCTGGTAAAAGCTCTGCTGCTTTATTTTTTGACAGGCACACATCCTCTCCTCACCGTCTTTCCTTATAAACCTCTTCCTGCCGATGCGTCGAATCCTCGCGATCTTACTTCTCTTTTTTATTTTATCACCTCTACAAGCTGAAGAATCTCTCAGCATCGTTCGGATCTGGTCTGATTACCGAGAGGCCTCCTCTTTCAAACGCATCTCAGAGTATTTCACCGGAAAAGAAAATACCGGCGGTC
>JAESUN010000199.1 GCA_016763045.1 Opitutaceae bacterium
ATTTCAACGAATCAAAGGATCGTGGCGCGTATGTACGAAGTGGTGGGGTTAACACAGCCATATATTTAATTTAACAAGGTGAGTCTGATTTAAGCGCGCCAGACAATAGCAACTGCGTCCTTGCGCTGAGTGCTTTCTGCACTAACGAAGTATTCTGGAGTGGCGACACTATCCCGCACACTAGATGATATTCTATAAAAATCTCGACTTAGGTAGACAGTTTATTGTGAAGAAAAATTTTAATGTCATTCGTTGATTAGTTAATTTAGTTATAGCGTCACAACTTGTTGGCTTACTTGCTTTGCCAACATACGCTCTTGTGTGAAGCCTTGTTTTCTTTTATCAAGGTAATCAATATAGTGTGCTAGTTCTGAGGACTCATTATTTGATAATAAGCGCGTTAATTGTGGATGCTGATTACTAAAGTCATCCTTGTCACCTTGAATATCATCCAAGTCATTTAATGCTGGCAACAGTAAATGATCGCATTTAGATGATAAAGCCATATCAATGCCAGCAGGATCGAAATCACCACACCAAACAGAAAAAATATTGGTGTTATTTTTCATTAGCTTTTTAAGTAACTTTATGCCGCCTGTCGTTTGTGGGTCCCCCCTATAAACTACAGCAGTATTTTCAGGTAATGATGAATTAATTTGGATATCACAAATATCAGTAAATGTTTCCAGATTTTCAATTATTAAAATGCAACCAAGCTCAATAGTTTTAATATCTGTTAAATCAATCTCAATGTGCAGCCACTTTTGTAATGTCAATATTTGGCCATTTAACACAATATAATCATTCCCCGGTCTTAACGGTTTAATCTTAACCCAGTTTCGTTTAATGTTATGGCCGCTTAATTTGCCATTGATAGCATGTTTGGATACATTAGTTCTCGTGCCTGCAAGTGCCTTGACACCTTTTTTCCAATCAATCCCATGCTCACTACTTAACCAGTCACGAAGCCTTGCACGCTGCTGACTATCGATAATGTACTTACCACCCAAAATCAGACCAAAGCCTTCATCAGATAGTCGCTCACATGCTTTAGTTGGCTTAATTTCGCTACTTGATGAGCTAGCTATCAGAATCGCCTTACTTAACACCTGTTTAGCTATTTTAGTCATAACTTATTCTCTGTTTACTGGCATAAGGATAAGATCATTTAACCACTTATTACCACTATAAATAGGGTGATCAATCAACGTTATTTCATAATCAATATATTCAGATACCGGCACATCATCAATAACAGGTTCCGATTGAAGATAGTTAATAGATTCAAATGCAAACTCATCTAACGTTACCGCAAGTATAGACTGATGGTCAGACCAATACTCTTTGAGAGAAACAGACCTGCCAAGTTCGTGCGTATACCCCATTAGCACTACCAACGCTTTGATAGCCTCTGGAGTATCTTCTACCTCTTCCACTAAGCCTTCACCTTCAATAAGGCTTTTACCCTTACTTGTTTTTTCTTCAGGTGCTGTCTTACTCCTTAGCTGGATATCCTGTATCAGGTCTACCATCTCTTCACGGGTAACTGGATCATCAATATTAGGTGCGGCACTAATCGTGATCGGTTTTATCTGGTAAAATATATTTTGTTGCTCACTGGCTTCTTCTGCCTGCGACACATCACTCAAGAAGCCAGGCTTACGACGAAGGTGTGAGAAAACACTTCGGATCCGACGGGCCTTTAGTTCAATCTCACGCTGTTTATATAAAAATTCACGAATGGTGTTCTGGCATCGTTTAATTTTCTCTACAATCGCAATCGTTTTACCACTAAAGTTCTCAATATAATCCAACACATCTAAGTCATCAGTGAATGGCTCCTCACGTAAGCGACGTATAGTTTGATTGTAACTATCAATTAATTTATCAAGATCGTTAAGGTAACGTTGATTTTCAGCCTTTTTCGCCTTACTTGTAGCTAGTAAACCAAAGTTGTTATCTAGTCTAGCTTGGATCCGGGTTGCGTTATCATCAAGTAAATCATGGATGCTATAGAGAATATCTTCCACATCACCAAGGCGTTCAATTCGTGTTTCATAACGATCATGACCAATTAAGCTATCATCATTAAGATAACGCATAGCATCTTCAAGCGCCCTAACATCATCACCTAGGTTAGTATCAATTGAAGAAATACGCTGCTTACGTAACGGTAAATCAAATAATGCGTTCAATCGCCGTGTTAGGCGAAAATTATTATCGCCTTTACGATTCATAAGGTAAGACTTAACTAATGGTAAAATGCGATCAGCTTCATCAGGTGACGCCTGGATTTCACGCTCATCATAGGCATGCGCTATTTGTTCTCGAGCATGATACATCTGCTCGATGATCTCGATAACGGGATGCGTCATAGCAGTCTATCCTGTTTCTCGCTTGATTCTTCGAGAGGAACGCTTTCCGCCTCTTGAATGAACAAAATATACTCATTAATTAAGTCAACCATACCTGTAAATCGGTAGATCTCTAATTCTGTATGAAGATCCATTAACACACCTTCCTTTTTGAGATACTTAATTAGCCCTTCAAGCTGTTTTTTAACGTTAATCTCACCCTTGCTCGACGGAAGCCTATTTAGACGCTCTTGGAGATCCATATTATCTGTGACTGATGCAAGAATATTTGAGAAACTAATATCTTGTCCAGAATTAATAAGACTATCGCGATCTGTTGCCTCCATCATTATTTCTAACCAGGATAATGTTGTACGCATATGAGTCATAATTCCTTTAAAAAAATCACGTGCAGCACCTTTATTATTACTAATGTACGTTAAGTAAAAACTGCTCTTGTTTGATGTTTCTGCAATCTTAACGCCCAAGAACATAAAATTATGGTTAAATGCTTCATAGACGGAAGGTGTACTAAGATGCTCATATTCAGAGGGCATTGAATACTTACAAACCACTTTACCCGCTAATAGCTTTTGAGCTAATACTGATGAATCGTTCATTACACCGTCTCCTTAACGTTCTTTTGGAATGGGTTCTTAACGGCTATTCGTTTTGATAAGTCGACTACAAAGCTACGGCCATCTTTCTTCTGGAATAAGTAACGGTATTTAAATGCACCTTGCATCGCATGACTTAGATGAGGGCACGCACTTACTAAGAATACGTTACGATCCGATAACAGCTTCAGTAATGCACGAGTATTCTCTTCATCAATATTACCAAGCTCATCCAATGACCAAGACAGCGAAACTGATTTGTCTGAACGATGCATATCAATAAAACCTAAGAACACAACAATTAAAATCAGGTAAGACAAACCATTCGATGATGGGTTTTTAAGCCCTTGTTCTGATGTGATGTGCTTAGAATTGCCATTTTCCATTAAGTCGACACTAAACTTAATTTGTCGCCATAATTCAGTGTTGTTTTGCTGCGTGGTACCTGTAGGGATCCTACTTGAAAAATTTCTTAATGAATTAATAAGATCCTGACTAGGTATTTTACGTTCATCTGACCTCCACGCTTCATAATATTTTGATACCTTCTCGATATCACTCCAGTGATCAAGTTTCTCAGGAGAGAACTCAATATTAACTTGAATATCACTAATCGCATGAAATGTCATTGAATCACTAATGTGATCATTTAACTGTCGATTAAATGAGTTCACTTTACTTGAAAACCGCTCAATATGACGTCGATAGGTATCAATGTTATTTAAGATCTGGAGGCGCTGTAATACCGCGTTAACATTTTCTTCATGTTCACCCGTATTAAAGTACTGGATAACTGATTTAGCAATACTCTGATTATCATGACTATTTGGTAGCACATGTTCTGTCCAATATTTATGGCTAATCGAACCCACATACAGTGTGAAACCTTCAGTAAAATCAGTAATCATATTTTCAACTTGTCTGCGGCGAGTAGAAAGCTCACTGACAATTTCGTTACCTTTATTGATGAGTGTCGGTGTTTCATTTAACGCCCATCGTGCTTTATCATCATCTGAAGCTGTACCATTAAGATTAAGGATCACCTCATTAGCTAACAAGGATGAATCCAACCGATTCCTTTCTTTTTGCTTTTGAATAATCAAGCCTTCAAGGTCACCTAGCAACTGCTTATGTTTATTCATAAAGTCAGTATTCTTACCCAGCTCCTCTTTACGTAGCTTTTTAGCATTTTCAAATTCTGCCTGAAGCACTTCACTTTGTGCCTTCATTTCTCCTAACTTAGCGTAATCACCATTCAAGAATTCTAGATAGGCACCGTAGTCACTTTCTTTTTTCTTAAGGCTTACAATCTCTTTCTTAATTGTATCTATCGATGTTTTTAATTGTGAAATTGCGGCAGGATCAATACCGTTACCTTCAAGTGCTAACCGCAATGACTCATCAAGATCCTTAATTTCAGCTGTTTTATTTTCAGCTGCTTTTTTACGCTGTTGCTTAATATCTGCTACTGCCGTCTTATAACGAGTTTGAATATCGGAGCCCCCTTGGCTGAGGGTATTCGATATGGCTTGGCGCTCGTTAGCGCGACCTTCTTTGTAGGAAGTAATATTCTCATTAACTAAATCAAAGTTTGCTTTTGCTGTTTCAACCTGAGCTTCCAATCGTTTTTTTGCTGCTACTTTATCTTGCTTTACCTGCTGATTGATAGTGTTATAGGTATTATTAAGATGTTCTAATGCACGTTCTTGATTTTTAAATTCTGATTGGAGAGCAGCCAATACCGTCTCTTCACCCTGCTGTCTTTTATAGACAGTATTTAGCGCTGTTTCAACTGCCTTGATATCAGACTGAGTCGTCTTTCTCTCTTTATCGAGAAGAATAATTTTACCATCAATGATCTCTGGATCAGTAACGACAGGTGTAAGTGAATTTAAATCAAGAGTTACACCAAACAATGAGTCACTCTCATTATCTAAAGATGGCGTTAAACCTTTTTTGAATAACAACTCCCGTGAGACAACCTTACCGATCGTTTCACGCCATGACATAGTTGATTCATTTAAGAAGTTAAATAATGTACCTGGCTCGCCATCTCGATCTTTGATTAGCGCGTCAATTTTATTATCAGCGCTATTCTCTTTTACATACAGGCCATCAAGATCGTCATTTTTATTTTTCCATAGAGTCTAGGTGGCAGTCACTAATTCATCTTGAGCTTTAACCTTGCCATCAACATCATCTTTATCAGTCTGTTTCTGGCGAATAGCGGCAAATGCATTTTCTTGTTTTTTTAATAGATCTGAACTAGCACCAACCACTTTTAACTCGGCAGTGGCTGTCGCTAATACATTTCGAGCCACCTCAACATCAGATTGTTGTTCGGTTACCCATTCCTCGGTCGCTTTATCAAATTCAGCTAAAGTGTTTGCCATCGCTTTAGTTGCACTATCAGACTCAAGTGCAAAGGTACTCGCTAGTTCTGATTCTAATTTAGCCAACGATTCAGAATGTGCTGCTGAATCTTCTTCGATTTTAGCCCGAGCAGCATTAGTCAGCTCAACCACTTCACTTGCTTGTGAGTTAGCACGTTTGTGAGCCTCTTCTTGACGCTCTTGTGCTGACTCACGCTCAGTTATTTGCTGAAATACCGATTTATAGGAAGGTACATCATTATCAATATAGCGCTTATGCTGAGATTCAATATTATTAATCGCCTCATCACTTAATCCTACCTGCTCACTAGATAATGATATTGATGCTGATAAGGTTTCCGATCGTAGTTTCCAGCGATCTTTTTCTGCTGAGATTTCGCTTGAAATTGTCTTAGTTTTTTCAGCACCTTCAGTAACAAACTTATCATTACTTGCAACACGCACTCTTGCTGTAGAACGAATACTCACCAAGTCAGCAATAATTCGGTTTAAGTCATCCATATTCG
>JAESUN010000200.1 GCA_016763045.1 Opitutaceae bacterium
ATACCAATGACAAGAATATGCTGAAAGCGTCCGCCGGTTCCTCTGAGCTTTCCTGAGTGAACGTTCTCCGCAAAGTTAAGAATGTCGTTACGTGTTTGGTTTATTTCCGCGGTGATTACAGGGGAAGGAGCCTTCTCGGCATTTCTTAACCAATAATGACCAACCATTCGATTTTCATCAGGATTGGCAATAGATCCTTCCTCCAGCTCTTGCATCGACTCGAAAGCTGCTTTGAGTGGCTCCTCCATTTTCTCGAAAAAAGAGGCCGGAAAATTAAGCCGACTGATATCTAATGCTAATCCGATTTCCGTAAAAGGAAAATTGTATTTTTTGTATCGTTCCCAGCTCATTGTTGTTTGTCTTACGGTTTTAGAAGATCATTTCAGAGATTGGCATCTGTGATTGCGCCAAGGGAGGCGGATGACACTAGTTTGGCATATTTTGCTAAAACGCCAAATTTTTCAGGACATCCGGAACCTTTAAAATTGCGCATACGTTCTTCCAGCTCACCTTCGGGGAGATTGACGTTGATACTGTTTTTAACGGCATCGATTTCAATTTCATCACCATCTTTAAGGACTCCTATAGGGCCTCCATTGGCAGCTTCGGGGGTGATATGCCCCACGTCAAATCCGTGGCTTCCACCTGAAAAACGACCATCGGTGATCAACGCAACATCCTGAATGAGACCACGTCCTGCAACCGCAGAGGTGGGGGAGAGCATCTCGCGCATACCCGGACCTCCCACAGGCCCTTCATTACGAATAACAACAATGTTTCCTTTTTCGACGTCACCACGAAGAATTCCCTGCAGTGCATCTTCTTCGGATTCATAGACTTTGGCCGTTCCTTTAAAATGTAGACCTTCTTTTCCGGTGATCTTGCCGACGGCTCCTCCTGGAGCCAAGTTTCCTTTGAGGATTCGTAGGTGACTGTTGGTTTTAAAGGGTTTATCCCAGGGGAGAACAATATCCTGATCAGCAGGGTATGGCCCGACGTCTTTGAGGTTTTCAGCCAGGGTTTTTCCAGTAACAGTCAAACAGTCTCCATGGAGAAGTCCTCTATCGAGTAACATCTTCATCAAAGGTTGTATCCCGCCAATGCGGATGAGGTGAGACATGTTGTAGCGCCCAAATGGCTTTACATCGCAAAGTACGGGGATTCTTGCTCCGATTTCAGCAAAGTCATCGATAGAAACAGAAACTCCTGCGGCATGGGCGATGGCCAGAAGGTGAAGAATGATATTTGTGGACCCACCGAGAGCGATTCCAGTGGTGATCGCATTTTCAAAGGCCTTGCGAGTCATGATGTCGCGAGGACAGATCCCTTTTTGAATCAGGTTCATGGTGGCCTTCCCTGCTTGTTCGCAATCAATTCGTTTATCTTTGCTGATGGCTAGCTGTGCGCTACTTCCAGGTAAACTCATACCCAACGCCTCGATGGCACTCGCCATTGAGTTGGCGGTATACATGCCGCCACAGGAGCCCGGTCCAGGAATGGCGCAAGATTCGATTTCTTTGAGTTCTGAATCGTCGATATCACCTCTAGCATGTTTTCCTACGGCTTCGAAAACGCTGACAATATCAATAGGTTGCTCTTTGTGTATACCAGGGAGAATGCTGCCTCCGTAAACAAAAACAGATGGGCGATTGAGGCGGCCGATGGCGATCATCGCACCGGGCATACTTTTATCACATCCGCCGATAGCGACCAATCCATCAAATCCTTCTGCGGCAACAACGGTTTCAATACTATCTGCGATGACTTCACGAGAAACGAGACTGTATCGCATTCCTTTGGTCCCCATACTGATACCATCGGAAACCGTGATAGTGCTGAAATTGACTGCTTTGCCTCCCGCTTCATTGGCTCCTTTGGAAGCATGCTCCGCAAGCTCCCCAATGTGCATGTTGCAGGGGGTAAGATCACTCGCAGTGGAGGCAATTCCTATTTGCGGTTTTTTAAAATCATCATCCTCGAAGCCGACTGCTCTGAGCATTGAGCGGGCAGGAGCTCTATCATTGCCATCGACAACGATTGATGAGTGCTTACGAGGAGTTTCGGTGGAGTCGTTCTTCAAGTGATTAAGAGTTGTTGTAAATTATTCTTTTGTTTCCAGTGAATGGATAACATTATAGAGCAAATATTTAAATTGCGATCAAGGTTTTGTTAGCGCAAACCAGTAGCAGATTGGCTTCAACAATTTTTCAATAGTATCTATGGCATTCGACCTGCGCCGAGTTTTAAAAGTTCTTTTATTTGCGTCTCCGGGCCCCTTGACTGTTAAGGGGGTTCAAGCTGTCTTTACTCGCTTTCACGAGCAGGCCATTTCCCTTCCTGAAGTAGAGGGTGGTTCTGATGAGGAACATGAGGGTGGAAGCATCGACATCAGTGTCAATGAGGTGCCATCGTTGGTGACAGCGACGCAGATTAGGGAAGCAATGCAGTCCATCGAAGAAGAATTAAATGAAAAGAATGAGGTCTTTCGTTTGATGGAAGCACACAATGGCTATCGTTTAGCGACGAGCACTGATTGTGCGGAATGGGTGCGCTTGCTCAGAGATGACCCGAAACCGATAAAGCTCCGGCAGGCGGCACTGGAAACATTGGCTGTGATTGCGTACCGACAGCCCGTTGTTCGATCTGAAATAGAGAATATTCGAGGCGTTTCCATTGAGAATGCTTTGATGAGATTGATGGAAAGAGATCTTATCCGGGTGGAAGGAAGAGCGGATCTGCCTGGACGACCCCTGCAATATGGTACCACGGAAGTTTTTCTCGAATTTGTCGGAATTAAATCCCTGGAAGAATTACCCGCATCAGATGTTCTTTCTCATGGTGAGATCGATTCATGGCTGGACCGGGAGAAATCTTCGACGCCAGCAACTGACGAAGATATGGGTTTGTCGAGTGAGGAGGGAGAGACAGATTCCGTTGACGTAGTTGCAGATGATACGCAAAAAGAGGCGTTAGAATCTGGAGATATTCCCGGAGATGAAGACAAGAAACCCTTAGAATCGTAATGACTCTCGAAGAACTAAGAAGCGAAATTGATAAGATAGATCGCAAATTGCTGACGCATTTAAATGAGCGTGTCCAGTTAGCGGCGGAAATTGGTCGCTTGAAAAATAAAAATGGGGACGAGATCTATGTGCCCAAGCGAGAGGAAGAAGTTCTTGCTCGGTTAAACAGGTACAATGACGGGCCGCTGACAGAAAAAGCTATTCGAGCTATATATCGTGAAGTTATGTCTGCTGCAATTGCACTGGAGAAAGAAGTTTCAGTCGCTTATCTGGGTCCTGAAACAACCTACACGCACCAGGCTGCTCTAAAGAAATTCGGAGCGAGCATCGCTTATGAGGCTCACTCAACAATCAGTGATGTTTTCGGAGTTGTCGAAAAAGGTGAGGCTGACTACGGGGTCATTCCCATTGAAAATTCTACCGAAGGAGTGGTTATTCACTCATTGGATATGTTTGTGGAGTCCGACTTAAAGATCATTTCACAGATATTTTTAGAAATATCACATCAATTGATTTCGGATTCTCCACTCAATGAAATAACAAAAGTCTATTCTAAGGATCAGGCACTAGGACAATGTCGGGGTTGGCTTCAGCGACATCTTCCGAATGCTGTTTGTATTGATTCTGATAGTACCGCTGAAGGGGTTCGTATAGCAAAGGAGAATCCAGGGTGCGCAGCGATCGCGAGTTCTTTGGCTGCTGAGTTTTATGGAGTTCCTGTTGTGGCGGAAGGTATTCAGGATAAAGCAAACAATATGACGCGCTTTCTCGTGATCGGCCGAAAGTCATCTGGCCCAGTTGGGAACGGTAAGGATAAAAG
>JAESUN010000201.1 GCA_016763045.1 Opitutaceae bacterium
TTCAGCTTATTTCGATCTAATTTATTTCTTAGGGCCTGGAACACGGGCGGTTCAGGAGAGACGCAAGGTAATCAGAATTGGAGAAATGTCGGCTTTAAGCTGCGGCTTCAATTGGGAAGTCAGGAGGAATATGCCGCTAATTGCCAGCCCGCCGAAACTTCTGCTCCCGACCCAGGCTGTGTGAAAACTCCCTTCAAGGTATAATCTGGCTTTCCATCTATGGAGTTTCAGATGAGTGGATTTATCGAAGGTGAGTCCCGCACCCAAACCACCCTTTTTCCCGAAAGCCTGGATGATTACATAACCGAAGATAATGCAGTTCGAGTCGTTGATGTGTTTATAGATGACCTCGACATTTCGGGTCTGGGTTTTCGCACACAAGCAAACAATACGGGCCGGCCCGCCTATCACCCAACTACAATGCTAAAACTGTATGTCTACGGTTATCTAAATCGCGTTCAGTCATCACGCCGATTGGAGCGAGAAGCACAACGCAATGTTGAGCTGATGTGGTTACTGGGACGGCTGGCACCTGACTTTAAAACCATAGCCGATTTCCGTAAAAACAATGGCAAAGCCATTCGTCTGGTCTGCCGCGAATTTGTCATGTTATGCCGCAAGCTAAATCTGTTCGCCGATGCCTTTGTTGCTATCGATGGAAGCAAGTTCAAAGCAGTGAATACCCGAAATCGAAATTTTCATACCGCAACCTTACGAACAGCTAGCTTCAGCACTATATGACCTAGGTCAAGAAAGCAAAGCTGATCAGATTCTATATGCAAAAAATGATTATTGGCGACTGCATGCAACAACGTCTCTTTCGGATAGAATCTGACTTACCATCAAGAAAATCGTTATCGGATACGGCTATCAAATATGGCTGACGATCCTTTGCTTGCTCGTGCTAATCAGTGTAGGCGCATTAGTATTGCGGCTTTCCAGACAAGGTAGAAACCAGTCGCCAGTGCAATGCCTATTTTACTCTTTAGACCAATCGATTCCACTAGTGAATTTGCAGCCCCTCCATGAAGACATCGCACGGGAGCATTCAATTAGATTACAAGGATACTACTTGACCCATCAAATAATCAGCCTAATACTGATTTCCTTCTTGGGTGCGGGTTTGGCAGGTGCAATTGGATAGATAAGGTCGGCTTTTGGCCGGAAGTTGCTGGTCGCAGAATTGAATATTCGCGAAAATTGAGGGGCTCAAGCCGACATAAGCGATTTATCAGAAAATCCACAATTTCACCTACAAAATGGCGACTGGCGAACTACTCTTCGCCCGCAAACGAATTCATACTAACTAGAGGAAGGGCAGACAATGCAGAGTCCAAAATTCAGATTTAAATACACATTCTGCGTTCGATCGCTGGGCGCGCTTGCTGTGATTTTGCTTTTACCATCAGCCTTCGCCCAACAGCCCCCTCCACCACCTGGCGCCTATGATGCCACACCCTATATGGGGGAAATCCGCAATAAATATGTCTACGGTGATATCTGGAAACGTCCCGGCCTGTCAGCCCGTGACCGCAGCATGATTACCGTCGCGGTAAATCAAGCGCTATACGCCACCAACGAGTTGCGCCTGCATATGGGCCGGGCGCTGGATAATGGCGTCACGCAGACAGAGATTTCCGAGATCATTGCCCACGTCCTATGGTATTCCGGCTTTCCAACTGGCGTGAATGCAGCCCGGGTTGCAGCAGAAGTTTTCGAAGAACGAGGCCTGCCTGTCACTCCACCTGGCGCATCATCGCGACAACCAGCAGTTGATCCTGAGCTGGAATTTCCGGGAGCATTCCCACAAACACCGTACCTGCGCGATATGCTCAATCAGCTAGTCTACGCAGAAACCTGGAAGAGAGAGGAGTTATCCCCTCGTGACCGCAGTATGATTACGGTCGCAGTAGGTACTGCGCTTTACGCCTCCAGCGAGGTACGCCATCACGTAGGCCGCGCACTGGATAACGGTGTCACCCAGGAAGAGATTTCCGAAGTAATCACCCACGTAACCTTTTACTCCGGGTTTCCCACCGGTGTGAATGCCGCGCGAGTGGCGGCGGAGGTATTTGAGGGCAGAGGATTACCGCTTCCCGATGCGCGTTTTCCCGGCGCACCCTATCTCGATGAGCTAATCGATGGTCTGGTTTATGGTGAAACCTGGACTCGTAAGCAACTGTCGGCGCGTGATCGCAGCCTGATAACTATCGCCGTGACCCAGGCCGCCTATCAGTCCGATCAACTACGGGCACATCTGCGCCGTGGGCTGGACAATGGCCTAACCGCAGAAGAACTCTCGGAGTTAATGGCCCAGGTGACGCTCTATTCCGGCTTCCCTTCTGGCGTCAATGGCGCCCGGATTCTCGCAGAGGTATTACGAGAACGAGGCATACCACTTCCTAATTAAGGAAGCTCCTTGAGAGGTATTGACAAGTTACCTCTCCAATCGATGACAGAGAATCAGACACTGTGGATAATTGGGTTGGAGAATTGAAACGGTTGGCGCTGCCTGATCCAGGATGAGAAGTCTGCTCTTGGCTGCGTAAGCCGACCCTCGGCAATCTCACTGAGACAGCCGAAAACCGGTTCATACCTGTAGCCTCACGCTTCCGTTGCCTCTGCTATCTCCAGTGCATCATCGACCTCGATGCCCAAATACCTCCTCACCGTGCTCTCCAACTTCGTATGACCCAGCAGGAGCTGTACTGCTCTTAGGTTCTTGGTCCGGTGAATCGCCCCCAGTTTGCTAGAGACCTTTCAGTTAATGCAGATATAGACTTGGCAAATCCATATCTTCAGGGCTAGTAGCGGCATGGAGCCGGCCTAGGATAAGACGTAATTGGTTAACATGGCTAACCTGGATGCACAGATTTTGTGCCCTTTAGAAAGTAGCGCTCAAGTCCCTTATGTTTAAATTTTTGGATCACAGCTGTTAATGTAACGCGGCACATTACAGGTATCACTTGCAATGGCCGCATAACATTTGTATGAAGGGTGCTCAATTTATCACAAGTGGAAATTCGGAACGACCGAACAACCTGTTCCATTTCAATCGATTACGCAATAGACTACGAAGCACAAAAGAGACGAACAGAGCACTCACTTCATACAAATATTATGTACTTAGTACCAAACAATAAAATCGATAAATAATAAAAAGAAATTCTTCCCGCTTCATAATAAACATGAGTACAAAGCTTCATGAAAACGAAATTCTCAATCAGCCTGATAATGTCAGGCGTTCTGTTATTCAGCACTGCGCTCTTTTCAGCCCAGAATGATAGTTGGTCACGGCCGTTCCCGGGTCATCGGATCATTGCCAATCTGTATGCGGTTGGAACCTATGACCTTGGCGTGTTTTTAATTACTTCCGAAGATGGCCATATTCTTATCAA
>JAESUN010000202.1 GCA_016763045.1 Opitutaceae bacterium
CATTATAGGTATCTCCCCCAAAACCAAAACTTACCGGTACGCCTGTACTATCATAAATAGTTACATTTGGCGTAACAAAGGACCACGAATCATTGAAGAACCAGAAGCTGTTATTCGCGTCAAAATTGTAAGTGCCGTTCCACAGATAACCGAGACTATAAACGTCATAATCTCTAAGCCCCCCGTTTGGGATTAAAAACCCGTTAGCTTCTCCTAGAAACCCTTCCGAAAGCCGGAATGTTGTATCTAAGCTGTTTGGTGCGTCAGAATAGTCCAGATAATTTGATGAAAAGAAACCCGTATCTTTTTCATCGCGTGTAAGAAGCCAAGCCATATCCAGTACCTGCTTTTGTTGGTTTTGATTTCATTATCCCGTGGAACGGAAATTCCCGGCGATAGTTGGAAAAATTCTTTGCATGGTAATCTTGTAAACTTTCTCGCGAACGAATATATCTCAGTTAATTTCCCACCACAACCGTGACTCCCCAGCATAAGCCCAAAATTTTAAATTTTCTATTTTTTATAGAATAAGTTAGATCTAAAATATTCAACGTTTTCAGAGGGTTAGATTGATACTTAACGGACATTAAAAATGCCGGGAATATCAGTGGGTTAGTGAGACTTAACTTTCCCTAGGGATGTATACACATCAGAGATCCCGATACTCAGAAAAGTAGGAGCAGTGTCAAAATCCATATCAACATGCTCCCTTGGTTTCCCGTCTAAACGATTTCCTATTTCTGTCACAGCAAACATAAAATTCGGGTTTGTTGAATCAAGGGCGCACTCTACGAGTTGCGTTGCTATTTGTAATAACACCTTATCCGCAGCACCATTACCTTTTCTGGCTAACGCTCGTTTTATGGCCAGTTTCCATTCAAGACCGTTTGCTCGGTTGTGATTACCAAAGGGAGCGCCGCCACGATTCGGTTTGCCCATAATTAAGGTTCCTGAATGAGAAAGTAGCTAAACACCTATTATCGACACTGCTCGATCAATTGGAATTGTAATCGTAAAAACTTCCTCGCCGTGTGTTAATTTTCACTACTCTGAATAATTAAATAAATCTAATAAATTAGATAAATATAAGAAATATAAGAAATATAAGAAATTAAGTAACCACGTGGGTTGTAGGGCCGCCAAGGTAGTTAAATTTAATTCATTTATGGCGACTTGTAGTCTCTTGTGGTGATCACCGTCTGCCTATTTTTCTGATTTTTCTAATTTCTCTAATTTATTCAATTTTTCTAATTACCCACCTTTTGAAGCTGCCAAATACTCGTTCCGTGAATATGGCAGGGTCAATTGATATGTTTTTGCGGCTTTGACACCTTTTGCTTCAAACCAACGATGTCCTCGATTGTGATATTTACCACTGTGCTCTTTCAGAACTTTAATTACTTTACCTTGGCTTTCGCAGGAACGCTTTTTTGCTTCTTTGATAAGCTCAGTTTTGTTCGTGATTCCTTCCTTTATACACTCTGTAATGGTCTCGATTATATCGGCGTTTATTTCCAGCCTTGTGTTAATTGCTACTTCCCTTCTTGTTTTTTCAGCATCCATCTCATCCACAGCTTTTACGGATTTCAGTAACTCATCGTAACTTTTCGCGTCGCTGGAATATGTATATAAAGCCCTCTTCGCACTACTTCCACGCTTTTTTGTGTTTAAGAACTCAATTGTCTTAATATTGCCGTCATCGTTCACTGTGTCCAAGATGTAGACACAATTCATGTCATCCACTACATCACTGGTTCCACCTGCGACCAGCTTTCCGTCACGCCTGTTTTTGTTCGTATGCGACAAAGCGACAAAAGTCCCACCCTTTATTACAAATAGCTTGATCATCGGATTAAATACGTTGGCTTGATATTTTTTATCCATCAGATCAGAAAAACTTTTCAGAGTGTCCAAAATAAGCACCTTTCCTTTGGCGGTATCCGTTCTATTCATCTTGTCGATGATTTTTAATAAGTCCTTTGCTTCAAAACCTTCAAATCCCGGTGCAAGCATCCAAAAGCCATACTTCTCTGCATATTCGAGCTTTGAAGTTAGCCCTCGCAGATCATCATCAGCATTGATGTAATAAATGTCGCTTCCCATAACCCTTCCTTGGCGTACGGCTTCTATTAATAATGACAGTGTGATTAATGTCTTTCCTGTATTAGGTGGTGCATAAAAAACAGTGCTCTGTCCCATTAATGCCATTTCACCAAGAAAATAAGTTTCGTTTGTCAGTTCTTCCCGCATCTTTTTTGATTTCCCATTGAGAACAAATTTATCCAACCCGAATTGGTTGTTGTCGATTTTTACGGCTATGATTTCAGATACCGCTTCGGGTCCCTGTGCCAGCGCAAGGTCGTTGAAGTCCCCATGTGCCGCAGGAACTGCCACACTGCCGCCAACAGCGTCAGCAGCCTCCTGCGCCTTGCTGACGCCTGGATTACCTTCTGTTTTTGTATCGTTATCAGCGCAAATAATAATTTGAACATGCGGCATTTTTTCTTTTAGAGATTTAGCAACAGGGAGGAGATTACCAGCGTTAAACGCTACGGCTACTGCATGGCCTGTAGCCTCATGTAGGCTTGCCCCAGTCGCAAAGCCTTCCGCTATTAAAAGCACGTCACAAGGCTTCCCAATGCCGTAATAGCAGCCCCTAATGCTTCCGCCAAATAGGAATTTTTTCCCGCCATCGGGTGATATGAACTGAATAGAATGTAGTTTGTCACCGTCGCGTACAGGGACAATGAGATCACTATCTAGCACACGGGCCCCATGCGTGTTGAATTGCATCCAATATTGACCCAGGATTTGTAGTAATAACTGACCCAGCTAGAACGAGTCAATGCGGACCTTAACGTTATCATGCATGGGTCAATATTCAATGCAAAAATGTGCGGTTTTTGGGTCAATTTTGAGTGCAATTTGACACATGAAGGGTGAATTACCACCAGACCAGAACACCTTGTTTTACGATTTTTCTCTGGAACGCCACATCCCGCAGGACCATCTTCTTCGTTATATCGATCAGTTTCTCGATTTTGATCAAATACACCAACACCTGCAACCTTTTTATAGCCATACTGGCAGGCCCTCGGTTGATCCGGAGCTACTGATCAGGATGTTGCTGATCAGTAGTGTTGAATGGCCCAATGTCTTTGGTGATGAAAAGATGACGACGGCACTGCTTGATCGACTGACTCATCACTGCCATATCATCGAAACTGGGAATGACAGTTATCGCTTTAAAAATTCAACTAGCAATAAGGAGAAAAAACCAGGTAAAAACCGAAGAAATGAACCATAATCCGACTTAATTGCGTATTCTGGCGAACTTGATCAGCTATTCTGGAAACAGTTGATCACCAATCCCCCGTAACGATTGAGTTGTAATA
Source organism: Opitutaceae bacterium (assembly GCA_016763045.1). GTDB lineage: Bacteria > Verrucomicrobiota > Verrucomicrobiia > Opitutales > Opitutaceae > NORP342. The sequence goes on from JAESUN010000202.1 coordinate 3,396, forward strand.
TTAGCATTGCTACTGATCAACTTCAGCAAATTCACTCATCGCTTTTCTCATCGATTCTCCTTTCAGTTTTAGCTTGTGGCTGTTGTGCAATAAGCGATCGAGAATGGCATCAGCCAGAGTCGCATCGCCGATGGTCTTGTGCCATTGATTGATCGGTAATTGGCTAGTAATCAAGGTGGATTTGAGTCCATGCCTGTCTTCCATTATTTCCAGTAGATCATTACGTTGGCCCAGAGACATTTTCTCCAGCCCCCAGTCATCAAGTATCAGTAAGTCGGTTTTTGCCAGCTGCTGAATCAACTTGGCAAAACGGCCATCACCATGGGCAATGCTGAGCGATTCCAACAAACGTGAAGTACGGAAGTAACGCACCGATAAGCCGTGTCGACAGGCTTGAGTTGCCAATACACATCCGAGGTAGGTTTTGCCGCAACCAGTGGGGCCAGTGATCAGCACGTTGTGGTGCTGGTGGATCCAATGGCTGCTAAGCAAATCAGCAAACTGGCTTTTCTGCAGCCCCCGAGGATGCTGGTAATCAATGTCTTCAGGGTAGGCCTGTAATTTGAGTTTGGCAGTTTCCATCAGGCGCGTGACTTTATTGTTGTGGCGGTAAGTGCTTTCCCGGTCAACCAGTAAAGCTATTCGTTCTTCAAAACCCAGCTCCTCATGGGTAGAAGGCTGCTCTAACTGTTGCTCCAGGCCATCGGCCATGCCTGTCAATTTCAGGCTACGCAACGATTGCAGTGTCTGGTTATTCAACATAGGTCTTTCCTCTTTATTGTTAGTTAATGGTAGTAGTCTTCACCACGCACGTTCTCATGGTGATCAAGGGACATTCCCTCCTGTACCTGGTGAGGCGATTCAAAGGCCACTTTATCCAGCCCCTGCTTGAGAATGGACTCCACAGAACTGCGAGTCGGTGAGTTGATGAGCAGTGCACGGCCACAGGCGGCGTTGAGCCGTTCACGTCCGTACTTTTTAGCATTGCTCAGCAACGCCAGGATACGGCGGTAACTTTGCTCGGTA
>JAESUN010000203.1 GCA_016763045.1 Opitutaceae bacterium
AATGAGGAAACTTTAGAGTTTGTAGAAAAGTGTGATAAAGAATTCAATCTAAATGTTGTATGGGTTGAATCTGTTATTCATGAAGGATGGGCGGGAACTACTCATAAAATAGTTAACTTTGAAACCGCCAACCGTGATGGATCTATATTTGAAAAGATGATTGAAAAATACGGTATACCTAACTTATCTTGGATGCATTGTTCAAGAGAGCTAAAGACTCGTGCTATTGACTCATATTTAAAAAGCATTGGCTGGATGACGAAGCGTGGAAACATGGATGTTATAAATTGTCATAGAGCTATCGGGTATAGAGCCGATGAGATTGATAGAGTTAAATCAACTTATATTGAAGATAAAATTATTTACCCTTTAGCATTTGAGCATCCAATGACTAAGCAAATGATAAATACGTTCTGGCGTGATATGCCTTTTCGCTTAGAGCTGAAAGGGTATGAAGGAAACTGCAAGTTTTGCTGGAAGAAGAGCTTACGTAAGCAGATGACTCTAGCGACAGAAAGGCCAGAAATATATGAATTCACTAGAAGAATGGAAAAGCTACACGGAAAGACAGGCGCAGGAATAGAAGAAGGAACTGGTTGTAATAGTGAAGGTAATCGTGTGTTTTTCAGAGGTAATAATAGCACAGAGGACATTTTTGCAATGGCACAAGATGACTTTAATCCAGCTATTGACGACTCTGTGAACTATGAGGTTCAAATGGAATTGTTAGGCGAATTGGATGAATTAGACCAATCCAACGGATGCGAGGAAAGTTGCGAGGCGTATTAATTAAGCGTAGTGTTTTAGATCCTAACCAAACGAAAGGGTGATTAAGATGGCTAAGAAAAAGATGGGTAAAGCAAAACCAGGCGCTACGGTTACACGTAAAGTAACTAAAGGTAAAAACAAAGGTGACACTGTTCAATTTGTTGCTAACAAGGCGGGGACGGAAAACCCAGGCAAGTTAGTTCCTAAGCGTGTAATTAAAAACGTAGGTAAGAAAAACACGACTTCTTTAGCAAAAGGAAAGAAGAAAAAATAATCATAGGGCTTCGGCCCTTTTTTTGGAGGTATGCGATGAAGCGACCAACAGTAGAAGAAATAAACGATTACATGCAAGAACGAGAGTTTTACACTCTAGACCAAGCTGAAGCCTTCAACGACCATTTTGAAAGCAATGGTTGGATGGTAGGAAAATCTAAAATGAAATCATGGCAGGCAGCAGTAAGAACCTGGATACGCAACGCGAAGAAGTGGAGCAACAGAAATGCAGCAAATCAACAATCTAATCAAACGCATTCCCAAAGACAGCACCAGCAAGCAGCAGACGCATACAAGCAGATGGAGTTCGAACACACAGAAAGCCATGCTGGGGCTATTCGCCAGATTCAGTGATTTGTATGGAGAATTAGCGCGGCACAAAGGTTTAGAGATATACCGTGGAAACAATCCTAACGAGCTTACAAGGGAGTTCCAGCTTTGGTGTATGAAGCTAGACAGTGTAGACATGCAAGGCATAGCAAGAGGCGTAGAGGCTTTAGAGAAGCAGATAGAAGAGAATTCGGCTAAGGGTGAAAAGTCATGGCCGCCTTCTTATGCTGAGTTCAAAGGCATGTGCAAACAGTCAACCACGAAAGCATTATACAAACAGCATATCGCTTTACCTTCTGGCAAAGAGCTATCGAAAGAGGAACTTGTTAATAAAATGGCAGACTTTAGAAAGAAGCTAGGCTTATGAGAAAAGAAATCGTGTGGAATGATGGTAAGCGTACAACTTTGCATATAAAAACATGCCTACACTGCCAAAAGGAATACAAGACAAGATTTAAAAAAGCCTTAACGTGTAGTACATCTTGTGGAAATACCAGATCAGCAAAGAGTAAAGCTGACAATAAATTACTATTCAATCGAATAGAGTGTACCGGCGATAAGATAGTAAGCATTAAAAATTCATTCATTTTAGGAATAGTGTTATGACCGAAGAAAAGAAGAAAGAGTTGTTTATTGATACATGTTTAACCAAGAAGGAGCATGTATTTCTATCTGATCCTATGAATACAAAACACGAAGATATGTTCAGAGCTTTTAAAGTAGGCCTTGAGGTGGCGTGTGAGCTGTCATAAATGCAAAGGGCCTCAAATAAGTCAGAGCTCAACCGAAGAGTTATTATGTATTGACTGCCTGGATAGAGTAAAAGCCAAAACAGTTACTATTCAACATCAACGATAGGGGGATATATGAAGCAAGAGCGATATTTAAACGAAGACGGCACAGACTGGATTGATGAGTGTGCCGCAAACCTCACCCCTGAAGAGTTTAGAGGTGCGATGAAGTTTACCATTGGTAAGTATAGAAAGCGTATGGGCCTTAAAGATGCTGTAGAGCTGGAACAGGCTAAAATAGATGACTATGAAAAGCGCTGGTTTGAATATGAAAAAATACACGCTACTGAGAATAGCGACCGCGTAAATATTATTGATGACTTTATTGATATAGTTGGCTATGCGGTTAGCAAGAAATGGCAACCTACAGACATAGCAACGGCTGAGGAGTTTTATGATGCCGTTTTAGGTTGTAGAGATAGTTAAACCCTATCAACCTATGAATAGTGATAGGAATTATTGAATAGATTAAATGAGCGTTAGCCTCCATAGTTAACGCACATCAAAACAACAGGGGAAAGGTAATGTTTTTAATTGAATATACAGATGGTAATTTTGTTAACGGGGAAGATGTTCAGTGGATAAGTATTAAGGCTAAGAAAATCCAATTTACAACGCGCGGCGATACCGAAAACGCCTTTACAGTTAGTGAACCAATGCAGGCTAGTTTTTTAAATAATTTGCAGGCGCTTAACTCAAATATAAGCAACATTGAATCAGGAGCTCGCAAGGTCGAAGAAATATTTGAAGGCACAAGCGAAGCGCTAAACAAGCTATAACGCTCAATAATACGAAGAAGGGGAAGGGAATGAACAAGCTACCGCCAGAAAAGCCAGACGGCATAGAGTTAACCAAAGAACAACTAGAGAAGTTTTATGATGTTTATGAGGCTACCGACACGCCGCGTCATTTAAGGGAGCAGGCAGTATGAAAGAACAATACAAAGACCAGTTTAAGACAGCTAAAGCAGGCGCGTTCCTATTAGGCGAAGAGATACAGCAAATAGCTTCAGAGTCTTTCTTCTGGGATCATTTAAAATGGGGGTGTCGTGAAGCTTATCGTGTTGTAGATGAGTCCACTATCATGGCTAACATTCACTACGAATATAAAAAAGGGGCTTAGCGTGCAAGAAGAAATCGAAATTGAAATCAACTTGAAGATGTTTAAAGCAATCGTACATTTTGAAATGCATGAAGGGGCAGTATCTTATATTAATGCTTTATTCGTCATTATTGACGGCTTACATTGGAATTTACACTTTCTGATTGAAGAGTTAAAAGAAAGCATTGTTGAAGATATTTTGGATAACTTGAAAGCTAAAACGTAGAAATGTCGTTTGTTCAGTTTTAAATTACTTGCTCAATTCGAGCACTGAAAGTCCTAGGACTTTTGATTTTAATTTAGGGGTAGAAAATGCCAGTACATCAAGTAGAAGAATATTACCTTCACATGAATTTAAATATCGAAGAAAAAGAGAAACAGGAAATTGAAGGCGTTTTGCAAGAAGAAGGCTATTCAGATTATGAGTTTCAGGATGGAGGCACAACACTGGTTGTTGATGGTATTGAAGATCAATCAAGTGGTGAAAATTTAGAAGAACAAATCATCGGTTTAATTTCTTAAATGTCGGTGGTTGAATTTCAAATGCCAGAAGAATTAGATGTTTTATTGAGTGCAAGTAATAGCAGTGGGGCGCAAAAACTTTACTTAATTCTTGATGATGATAGTAACTATTTTTTTACGCTCGTTGGTCGTTATGACAATAAAGATATTCAAATTGATTTTGACACTATGTCGAAAGCAGAATTAACAGAAGCGCGTGACATGATTGACATTATGTTGT
>JAESUN010000204.1 GCA_016763045.1 Opitutaceae bacterium
AACGGGAAGTTATTCCTAAGACTCCATCTTCGGATCACACACTAACCCATAGGTGCTCCAGCGGTCGGTAACTTCCGTTTAACTCCATACTGGTCAGCGAATTTGGATATTCACTACCAACAATACCTGTTCAACCGAGTAAAGGAGAGTTCAGCTCCATTTACTAAAACTTTCCGCGTGTATAGTATTCTCTCATCCCGAAGAATTCTTCAAAAAAGATAGTCGGCCCCATAGATAAGAGACCCTCCAAAATGAGCTGTAATCGGGATTAGTATGGCCAGAACAAAGACGATGATTCGATACACCGGGTTTCCCCATTTACATTCAAGTCGCTCAGCCATCAGGGAAACCAAACCCGTGAAGGCAATAATAGCAACGGCGACACCAAGCCATCGATGCCACATCAAAAACAGATCCAGATTATCCGGATAATTTGCGCCACGAGCAGCGTGCCAACCAAAACTGGCGGCGACAATAGCAGCAAGTGCTCCAAAAACAAAATTGAGCTTAGCGGCAAAGAACCAACTTGGACGCTTCGAAACCCACCCGGTAAGCTCAAAACCCGCGGCAAAAATCAAAAGAGCAATAGGGAAGTGAACAATCAATACGTGCAGCTTCCCTAGAAATGATGATAACTTCCCCATAACCGTTTCTGACTCTGTTCCATGATCTGTCGCATGATCATGTTCTTCCGCATGATTATGTTCTTCCGCGTGAACATGGTCATCCGAGTGTCCGTGCTCGTGATGAGATTCGCCTTCGGAAGACATCTCTTCATGAGCATGTTCGACAGGCGAAAGGTTTAAGTTTGCAATATATGCGGCAGGATCTGCCTTAAACTTGCGTAGACACTTTTTACAACAAAACCCAATGACTACCCCTTGGTACGTAGTTGTGATACCAGGCTCAACCGGTTCATCAGTCGTTACCGGACACAATTCGTTAAGGGTATTCCCATACGCAATACCCATCACGACAAACCATAAAAAGACCATTAGAATGCGTTTCATTGTAAGAGTGTCTGGCAAGCTTACATCAAATTAATGCGTATGCCCCGCATGATCATGACCAGAGTGACTTTCATCAGATGGCACTGGTGATTCGCTTTTAAGTTTTTCCACCATTTCTAAGTAAGTTTCCGGATCTTTCATGAAATCTTTTTTGCAACTCTTGCAGCAGAAGCGTACAAGTTTACCTTTGTAAGAGTATTCCTCGATCTCTCCTTCGACAAGTGGTTCGTCTGAGACCACACATACATTAGGATAGTCCTTCGCCTGCTGCGCGATGATTTCAGGACTGGCAGGTTTGAGCATCTCATTTGTGCGATAATTGCTGGAATGATTAGAGTGATGACCCTCGTGACTCTTCTTTAATTTTTTTGACTCTCCCGCGATCTGTTTTTGCACGCTTCCACAGCGAAGCATCATCGAACCATAATAGGGATTAGCGATCTGATCACTATCTTGTATCCATGTCCCCCCTTCACCATCAAAAGCCATAGGGCAATGCGCAAGATAAAGAGGCGATTCTCCAGACGTCCCCACATGTTCTATCAGTGGTTTCATTTGCTGAGACAGAGAAGAAAAAGCACCACGAACAGCTCCGATGTCTGTGCTCTTTACAATTTCATTTCCAGCAATTTCCAGTTTAGCGATAGACGGCTTTCCTTCTTTTGAAGGTCCTTTGGCCATGGCTTCCATAAAGTTTTCAGCAGCTTGCTTCGAGGCCTCAAGATCATCCTCTGCCAATGCCTGCTGAATTTGCAAATACGGCTGAACGAGCGTATCGACAAACTCAGGTTTAATCGCATCTGAGTGCGCAAATGCGTTAACAGTCGCAAATAAAGCGGCGATGAAAAAAATCTGACTTTTTACATTCATACACCTAAAACGCTCCTCAGAAGAAAATCCCTCAGAAAAAATCTTACCCGGCTCGATTTTTGACACACCTAGTATAATGTATTGGGCAGCAACCTCATCGAATTTAGGATAGCCATTCCCTTCTTCTTTAGGTATGTATTAAACATAAAATGAAAACTACAGTCTCATATGATATGATATGCGGTCTTCATCTTCAATAACTTACATGACTATACCTATGATCTCGTTTCTCAAAAAAAGTCTAAGACTAAGTATTCTTCCTCTTGTCGCCACTCTCCTATTCGCAGGTTGCTCAACGGGCCCAACTATTTCGAATACAGGCAATCCCGATGTGAACATTAGCTCGTTGGACACATTCGCGTTACTCCCTTTGCCCTCAAGCGTTCCAGGAGGAGACCCTGCCTCAATCATTCGTTACGGCAAAACAGCACAAGACAGCCTTCGAAGCAACTTCACCACAAAAGGCTACTCAGAAGTAGCGCTAGAGGATGCTGATTTCACCGTAAACATCAAAGCAACTGTCATTCCAAAGGTGAATGTGACCGATTGGGGATACGGTTACAGCCACTATGGGCGTCACGGCTCTTGGGGCGCTAGTAACGTAAGTGTCGACAGCTATGACGAAGGGACACTTATCATCGAGGTATTCGACAACGTGAGTAAACAGCTAGCTTGGGTGGGCTCAGCCAAAGGTCGCACTAAGCGAAAAGGAATGACCCTCGAAGAGCTAACAATCCTCATCTCAAATGTATTAGAAAGCTTCCCAACAAAGTAATACACTGCATCCAAAGCCGAGATAGGCTCGAAAACATCTTATGAATCCGGTGCATTTCTATTGTGCCGGATTTTTTATGACCTAAAATGCCCCTCTGAAGCCTACTTTTTTTAATGCCTTGATCGCTTGGAATTAACCCATTCTCCCTGAAGTCCTGCTTCTCTTATTGCAATGCACCTCAGCATCACAGCCAAAACATTCTGCTTTTTATTCGCTCTGCTTGCATGTTTTCTTAATCAAGGGTTTTCACAAGCAGCGCCCTACCCCGATCAAAGAGAAAAAAATAACCCTTATTTCGGAAATCCAAATGAACAGGCCAAAGAAGAGGCCATAGAACTCCCCAAAGAAGGCGGAAAAGACCTCTCTGCGTCCGAGAGCGCTCTTACCCCCGATGAAAAAGCCTCGGTTCTTAAAACCCTCTATGGTCCAAGAATTTATAGCGAATCCTTCACCACCGCT
>JAESUN010000205.1 GCA_016763045.1 Opitutaceae bacterium
CGAAATTGGCGGTGGATGGGAACGGATTGGCAAGAATAGTGGAAACCCTTATCTCTCCCTAACTTTTGCAGCTCCTGAATTTGGCCAAAAGAAGATTTATGCAAATCTTGGACAGGCTGCAGGGCAGGATGATAAAGATAAAATGGCAATCCTTTGGAACCCACAGCATTAAAAAAACAACCCCCGCATTTTAGGATGTGGGGGAAACTTTCTCATGAGAATGATCGCCCCCACTCATGAAAAATGGGGCGTATCAGTCGTATAGATTCAGTATACTTTGATGTTCAGCACTCGAACTTTAGGTCATAAATTTGTATCAATTCCTTAAATTCGTCTACTTTCTTTTGAACGCAGTAGTTTTTAGCAAGGTTCATAATGATCTTGATATTATCCTCTAAATGTTCACCAATCAGGTGTTTATTGAGGGATAATTGCCTATGAAGGATTTTCTCCTGTTGGATAGATTGCCCCGTCATACCATAAAGCCCATGAAGTTGGCCGAGATAATGCAGTCGCCTAAAATCATCATCTTTAGTTTTTCTCAGTATGGATATATTTTCCAATACCAGAGGGATCACCCCCTTATAATTTTCTTGAGAGAGTAATGATTTATAATAAAGAAGTCGGCTAGTCTTTGCCGTTTCATGGATCGGTCTAAAATGTTTTTTTGATAATTGGTAAGCGTTTTTAACCCGCACATGTATTTCTCCAAGGCGCCCCGCCTTGTCATAATATCGGTTCAATGTTTTAAGGCGGCTGATCGTATAGAAGGCATTTGTCCCATGAAAGGCTTCGCTGGCGGCTAACATTTCTTCGCCGTACTTAATGGCGCGCGCCCATTTCTTACGGGTGGCGGCATTGTCTGCTTTTACAGCAAGCTTTCCGATCTTTTCTTCTGTCCAACTGATTTGATCCGCCGTGGCGGGAGCAATCACCATCACGTTAAGCAAAAATACGATAAAGAAAGGAAGATATAATGATCTTCTTTCCATAAAATTCGTCCCTAAAACGTACTATTATTTTGTATATTTTTACATATTATACTGTTTTTAAAGGGTTAAGGGAACCCCTGTGGCTGCTACATAATACTCATAAAATTTGTGTAAAATGATAGGTTGATTTAAATCGCAATCTCACTACTTTTAATATATGATTTTACGCAGTAGATGATTCTTAGGGTGTTGTTTCTGGTTTCATCATACGGGGCTTCAAAAAAATAATAAAAATAGATAAGGGGAGGTGATCACGTGCGAATAATTATTTACGGATATTATGATGCAGGAGAATACACCAAGCCAAAAAGACAAGCTCGCTCTGGTCGGGGATGACCTTCACACAGCCAAGGATTTTGCTTGGGCATTCCTTAGGCGAAACCCAGCTTACAGAAAACAAGCAGCGGAAAACCCCAAAACGCCAGAGGTAAAGAATAAAAATGTGACCCTTTACCAATTTAAATCCCATGATGATAAAGCTAAAGTTTGGGGGCTGGAATTTTTTCGGTGCCCCCGCCTCAACAGCGGGTTCCGCCTCTATATTCTGGTGTAAAGAAGTTGATCCTTCTGTCGTGACAGCACGGATCACAGCTGTAAATGGTGATTTTTCTTCTGCCATAGATATTAAGAACCTCCTTTGTCAGAAAACCATTTTCGTTAAAAATGACTACCATCATGTGATTTTATCCAAGGATAAAATTTCCATTTCACTTATCTGTATGGGGCAATCGGTACTTGAAGGTTCTAGCCATTTCGAATTTATCCAGATGGGTTTTGAGGGGTTAGAACAGAAATACCACACGATGAGTCACTTTAAATCTCTTTGTAAACGCGGAAAAATTCGTAAAGAATACGCTCATCCCACAGACCAGTTTGATAAATTATTGAACTGTTTAATTGCTTTAGATGGCTGGTTGAAGGGGGAGTTCCATAGAGAAACCGCCTATAAAATTTACGGTAAAAAGAGGGTCGATGAGGAATGGCCAAAGGGATATTTACTCTCTCGCATATGCCGTTTGAAAAAAAAGGCCAGAGAATTAATGAAGGGTGGTTATTTAAAATTGTTGTAAGTGCGGTAAAAATCTATCGAAATACGTGTTTACCCTGTCGATTACGTATCTCCCGTAAAAACAACACTCCTCAGCACCGATTTATTCCTTCAAATTACTTGCATGTCTTCTGATGGGGTGGCGTTGGTTTTAATCAACCAAAAATCTCCGTCTTGTCAGGCAATGAAAAACAAACAATCAAGGTGATATTATGTGCGAGAAACCACCAAATTTTGAACGACCATTGGTGAAATTACCTCATTCAAACCCCTACTTAACCTCCGAAGAAGCTGCAATTATTTTACACACGACAGTCAATACTTTGGCCAAATGGCGTTCGCAGGGTAAGGGTCCCGCATGGCGTGATCACGGTAATATTGTCTATCACATTGATGATCTTCATGAATGGTCAAGGGGACAAAAGCGCACTGTTACTAGACCAAAATACGATCATTTATCCACAGAGAAGCAAGAGAAATCTGATGATAAATGACCAACTGACACGCGTAACTTTGCATTTTAATGCGGTTGATTTTAACAGATATATCCGCTTTGGCAGCCCTGTTTTTAGAGAAGAACCGACCCGTAGAATTGCCTTTGAATATTTTAAGGCGGGTCAAATATTCTGTTATATCCAGTGGGAAAGTGGTGATTATGGCACTAAATATTGGCGGCTTTCCATCCTGAAAACTGTCTATAAAAACCAAAAAATATATAAGATAAAAGGCATTGATCCGGGGGCAGAAATATTACTGGATGTAACGGGAAAAGAGCGGGTCAAGAAAGCTTACGGCGTAATAGATGCTATAGATACTTTAGACATTGATCCCGCCCAAATTTCCCCAGATTATTATCTCTATGCCCATCAAATGCTGAACACAGGATTACCAGTCAGACCATATTCTCAACAACAGCATCATGCTTTTTTGAAAGCAAAAAACCTCAATAATCAGGAGAGAACGCCATGAGAAAAACACCCATAATATTATCCATTGTTGTCGTGACGGGATTAATTTTAACTCCTTTTTTACCAAAAAAGATCGCAATTAATCCCACGCCAAGTGCCCCAAAAGGCCTTTATTTAATCGAAAAATTCCAGAAAAATAATATTAAAAAGGGCGATTACATCATCATTCCTGTGCCTAAAGCCTATCAAAGTCTTGTTGTTGCACGGAGATATTTGGCAGCAAACATTCCCCTGTTAAAGCAAATTGTGGCTCTGGAAGGCGATCAAATCTGTATCGAAAAATCTCAAGTTTTTATTAATGGCAGCTATAAAACAACAGCCTTGAAGGTTGATCGTAGAGGCCGGAAAATGCCCGAACTCTCTGGTTGTTTTACTCTGAAAAGCGATCAGTTCTTTGCCCTGATGCCTGCAAATAATTCTCTCGATAGTCGATATTTTGGCGCATTGGAATTTAAAAATATCATTGGAATTGCCCATCCCTTTTGGCTCTGGAGTTTGGAAGATAAGGAATTGGAAGAATGGAGGAAATAGGGCAGGAAGAGGGTTAAGGTTGATGGCAAGATAAAACGCAATGCGGTACAAACCACTGTATGCAAGGCCTGCACATCCTTTGCTCTGCGGTAATGGGCTTTACCCTACCGCAGAATTTTAGAAA
>JAESUN010000029.1 GCA_016763045.1 Opitutaceae bacterium
CGGGAGCAAGGCAAAGGGCTTCCATTTGAGGCTCCATTTTTTTGCGAGTGGGATTCCGTAGAGAATGATCGAAAAAACGACGGTATACGAGAGCTGAAAACTTACATCGAAGAGTTGCCATGGGTTCACTAAAAGAACGATGAGGGCGGATGCCGAAAAAGAAGCCAATGGATTTGTGGGTCGGCGTAGTTGAAAGCCTACCCAGAAGAAAGCGATCATGAGGAAGGCTCGCTGAGCGGAAGGAGGGCTGCCGATGATGGAAACAAAGAGATAGAGAAGCGATAGGCCGATGATTGCGCGAATTTTTGAGGGAAGACGCAAGAAAGACAGTAGACTGTAGAGACAGAGTGCAATGACGCCGATGTGAAGACCACTGACGGCAAAGAGATGGAGAGTGCCGCTTTGAATGAAGGTGGTTTTTTGTTCTTTTGTTAACGCGCTCTTATTGCCCAGAAGCATTGCGGTATAGGTGGCGGCATGTGCGTCCCCGGGAGGGAGTCCTGTCCGAAGAATCTCCGAGAAGTTCTGCGACTGAGCTTGGTAAAAACGCTGTAAGAAGGAGATTTCTTTTTTGATGGCGACCAACTCCCCTTGGGTGAAAGTAAAGGAAACTCCTTGATTCCGCAAATAGCGGTAAAAGCCTTGTTGAGAGTGCTCAGAGGAGAGTCTTTCCAGAATCCCCTTGAGTTGAAGGTGCGTGGATTTGGAGAGAGTCGTTGTTTTTTTTGATCTAAAGGTGACAAAGATGCGTTGATCAATGAGGTCGGCGAGGTGGATGGGAGCATTCCGAATGGTCGCAAGTGCTTTGGTGTATGCAGAGTTTTGGGAAGACTGAAAGAGTCGATTGATCTCGATGGTAAGGATGGCTTCGCGGGGTGGGAGTCGGTCCCATCTTTTGGGATGATGATCGCAATCGTTAAAGTATACAGCTGCAGTGAGAACTAGAGCAGTGGTAAAGGAGACGTTCCATAGTCTTCCGGATAGGGGATGCTTTGAAAAAGAAAGTGCGAGGCTCGCAGAAATCAAAAGCAGGGCTATGAGTAACTGTGAAGGTGATACTTCTATCACGTGCGTTCGGGCGGCGATGTACCCGAAAATAACGGGAAGAAGAACCCATAAAAGCGGTGCTCTGCAATGTGATAAAATCCCCCTCATCTTATTGTATGGGACACCTATAACATAGATAGCGGATGAATGCCTTAAAATTATTGCTCTTGATTACTGAAATTCAGATAAAGTGATGAGGAACTTGCTGAAACTTAAAATAAGCCGGGTTAGGCGGCTTTGAGATTTTGCTGATACAGGATGGATCAAAGTGAATTTTTTATAGATGCGGATAAAGAAACGGGTAATAAGCCGTCGAGGGAGAGAGGGAAGAACTTGCACAAACCGTTGGCGGCGAGGATGCGTCCGCGATGTTTATCCGAAGTAGTTGGGCAAGATCATATCCTAGAAGGGGGGAGTTTACTGCCTCGTTTGATCAAGAGTAATCGGTTTGGTAGTCTGTTGTTTTATGGTCCTCCTGGTTGCGGAAAAACAAGTATAGCAGATGCGATAGCGGCTGAGACGGGAAGCCGGTTTGTCCGGATCAATGCAGTGATGTCGAATGTGGGCGAATTGCGCGAAATTCTCGGACTCGCTCGAAAAATGCCTGAGTCACAGACGATTTTGTTTATCGATGAGATTCACCGCTTTAACAAATCCCAGCAGGATCTTCTTTTACCAGATGTTGAAGAGGGGAATATTCGTTTGATTGGTGCAACGACGCATAATCCTGGATTTTACATCAATCCGCCCCTGTTAAGTCGAAGCCATCTTTTTCGACTAGAGCCACTAGACTCAGAGGTGATCGCGGGTGTTTTGAAAACTGCTCTCGAGGATGAGGAGAGAGGTCTGGGGAAAAGAAAATGCTCATCGTCAGATGAGCTCTTGAAAGATTTTGCAGTGCTTTGTGATGGGGATCTTCGGCGGGCACTCAATGCACTGGAGGTCGTTGTTCTTAGTCTGCCGGAAGCAACGGCGATTTTGCCAGAGCATTTGGAGAGTTTTGCGAAGGAGAGACGGATTCGTTATGATGCCAATGAAGATGAGCATTATGATACGGCTTCGGCTTTTATTAAAAGTATGCGAGGAGGGGCTCCTGATGCGGCTCTTTACTGGATGGCAAAGATGTTGGAAGGCGGTGAGGATCCACGTTTTATCGCGAGACGTCTAGTGATCTTTGCCTCAGAGGATGTCGGTATGGCAGATGCCCAGGCATTACCTTTGGCCGTAGCAGCTCATCGCGCTTGCGATTTTGTAGGAATGCCAGAATGCCGGATAAATCTGGCGCATGCAGTCGTCTATTTGGCGACAGCTCCTAAAAGTAACACTGCGTACAAGGCTTTAGACCAAGCACAAGAAAACCTCCGGAAAGAGCCGGTCCAAACCGTTCCGCTATCGTTGAAAGACACGGGTGGGCAGGCCTCTAAACGAATGGGCCATGGTGAGGGTTATTTGTACAGTCATGGCTTTGAGGAAGGAATATCAGGGCAGGAATATCTTGAAAACCCGGTTACGTTTTATCACCCGGGTAAGAATGGGGAGGAAAAAGCAATTGGGGAAAGAATGAAGCGTTGGGCAGAGCTGAAAAAATCACCGAAACCAAAGAAATAAGAGGAACTCTCTGCTCTCACAGGGAAGCAGGAGGAGCGTCCTCGACCCTTTCGCATTTTCAGTAAACAGCATTTATCTCATTGTAGAGACCGTCTTCTCGGCCTATTCTTGTCAAATAGTTGTGAAATCCAAGCGAGTGACGGCAGAAAATTTGTGATACGGAGACTTGGTCGATAGTAATTAAATGATGAAATGGGTACTGTCTTTTTTTGTAATGAGTGTTTTGACATCTCTTTCATGGGGGGGTGATGAGAAGGAGGAATTACCGGGTGTTATTTTAGAGCGTGGAGATGGCACTGTCCTCCAGGTTGTTCTGGAGGGAAATAAATTTGTGGTTCGTTTCTATGATGAAAAGCAGGAGTTACTCCCTTTGCCTTTTGATCGTGCAACCGTAAGGTATAAACCTGTTGCGAAGAAGATGGAGCGCACGGTGTTGATTCCTGGCGAAGATGGCTCGAAACTGATTGGACCAAAGTATGTCCGAAACCCTCACCTTTTTAAGGTTTATTTGGACTTTTTTAAGGGAGAGTCGAGTTCTTCTGTGGAAAACTATCAGTTCGAATACAGTTACATCAAAAATGCCATAGAATAGTCGACTGGGAAGAAACTGTTGGGTTTCGTTTTTCAAAGTAGAGAGAACCGGAAAAGGTTATCGATTCATCTTTTTAGAGTAAGGTAGATTGACTTTTGGCGCGGGTTTTTCCGTTTTTGAGGTGTTTAGATTTCAAAAATGTTAGGAAAACAAAAAGAACTCGTTGGTGGTCAATCCCAAGATTTATTGGGCGGTGGTCTGGTTTTTACGGGTGCGGCGATGTTTGGGTTTCATTCGTCTGTCATCAAAATGGCCTATGGGGTAGGCGCTTCGGTGTCTCAGGTTTTTTTCTATGAATTTTTCCTGGCAGCCATAATCCTTTTTTTAATTGGTTGGTTAGGTGGAGGACTTTCTTTTCGGTCTGTTTTTAAGACAAAAGGATTTCTGAAGGTTTCGGTGTGGGGAACGATTGGAGGAGGGGGGACTGCTCTATGTCTTTATCTAGCACTTCTCACTCTGCCTGTTTCGCTGAGCATCATCTTGCTTTTTCAATATTTACCTTGGGTCTTTCTTCTCGATTTCATTTTTCGCAGAAAACGACCGAGTAAGCGGCAATGGTGGGCTCTTGGACTTATTGGGATAGGGACGTTATTAGCTGCCGGGGGGAGTATCAATGACTGGAGTGGATCGACTGTTACCGGAATCTTTTGGGGCTTATTGAGTGGTATCTGCTATGGGTCATTTCTGTTTAAAGCACGTGAATTTGGGGGTATTGGAACTCCTGTTTTGCGAAGCTTTGTCATGTGTGTTGTTATTTCTGGATTGGCTTTGGGTTTTCTCTTAATTGGAGGAGTCAAGGTGTGGGAATTTCCTGTCGGGGTATTGGGAGATTTTTGGTTAATTATCTGTGTTCTGGCAGTGATTGGACAAGTCATCCCTCTCTTTTCGTATTCAAAGGGAATTCCCCTCATTGGGAGTTCGGTGTCAGGAGTGATCGCGTCGATTGAATTACCTGTTGCGACAGTGGTTTCCTGTTTTCTTTTAAATGAATTGGTTGTTTTGGCACAATGGGGTGGGGTCGCCTTGATAACCTTTGCTGTTATACTGGCCAATTGGCCTGCGCATGGGATTCGTGGTCTACGGCGTGTTTGGTCCTCAAACGGAAAAGGTGAGGGTTGAAGCAGGGCTTTTGGTTTGACCGGTTGAGGTTCTCGGCGCATTCCCGATAGTATGAAAGATCAACAACGTTCGTTAAAAAAGACCGTATGGTTCGCGATGATTGTATTTGGTATTGTTTCTCAATCTCTTGTGCAAACAGGTTGTGTTGCTGTTGCCGTGGGGATAGGAGCTGTTGGCACCGTTGCCTATCTCAAGGGCAGCCTCACTTCGCAAGTGAACAACAGTCTGGATGAAACCATGAGAGCGACACAAATAGCTGTTAGTGAACTGGGACTTGTGAGCGTTTCGGAAATACAAGGTGCTTTGGATGCCGAGTTGATATTGCGATCAGCTAAAGACCAAAAGGTATCAATCACATTGGAGAAGCTTGAGCATCAGGTAACGTCAGTGACGATTCGAATTGGGAGTGGTGGTGATGAGGCTTTGTCCCTCACTATTCTCGAAAAGATAAAAGGGAACTTGTAATTCACGGGTAAAACGGTTTTTGCTACCCGATTTTTCTGGCTATTGACCTTTTAGAATATGAGTTCTTCTCCTCCCAAAGAATTTTCGATAGATGGTTCCTCCATTTCGATTGGCATTGTGGCCGCTCGATACAATGAGGAACTAGTCGATGCATTGCTCTCTGATGTTGAGAATGAGCTAAAAGCCGCAGGTGTTCGCCAAGAGGGATTGGAAGTCATTCGGGTTCCCGGTTCAAATGAGGTTCCGCTTGCGGTGAGTTATCAGGTTCTTTCTGGAAAATTCGATACGTGTATCGCTTTGGGAGTCATTGTCCGAGGGGGGACTCCTCACTATGAACTGATTGCGAGGAGTTCCTGTGACGCTTTGCAGCAGATCGCAATTGATTCGGGAGTTCCGGTTATTAACGGAATTATTGTGGCAGAAAATGAATCCCAGGCAGTGGAACGTTGTAAGGGTGAGATGAGTAAAAGTTCCGAATTTGCACAAGCTGCTCTGGAGATGGCAGCATTCGTCAAGAACTACCAGGAATCATAATGGCAAAGGGAAAATATTCGCAACGAAGAGATGGCCGTATAGCTGCATTACAGTATTTGTATGCATGGTCTCTCAATAACCCGGCTAATCTGGCTGAGGATCTACGTATTTTTTTTGAAGGATTGGATGAAGATCGGGATCATTATTCTTTTGGTGAAGAGCTTATACACGGTTGTTTAGAGAACCTTGAAGTAGTGGATGGTCGCATAAAATCCTTAACTCAAAATTGGGATTTTTCGCGTATTGCAAAGATTGATCTAGCGATTCTCCGGGTAGCGGTTTTCGAACTTCTTTTCCGAAAAGATATTCCGCCG
Organism: Opitutaceae bacterium; assembly: GCA_016763045.1. Lineage (GTDB taxonomy): Bacteria > Verrucomicrobiota > Verrucomicrobiia > Opitutales > Opitutaceae > NORP342. The sequence goes on from JAESUN010000029.1 coordinate 5,680, forward strand.
ATTGTCTCTATCAATGAAGCCATTGATTTGAGTAAGGAATTTTCAAACAGCGATGCAAAACGTTTTATTAATGGTATTCTGGATCGCTTGAGAGGGGAATTGACAAGGCCTTCTCGGGAGGCTTCTGAGGAATAGAGCTCTGGGGAGGTGTTGAGGAACTCTGATAATGTTTTCTTTATTTAAGAAATTTAAGGACGGACTTTCACGTTCGGCAAAAACGTTTATTGATCAGGCCGGTGGTATCTTTGGCTTGAAGAAGTTGGATGCGTCGTCGATCGAAACATTGGAAGAAGCTCTATATGGAGCAGATTTTGGCGTTGAGACAACGGAGGAAATTATTGCTGAAGTTCAGCAGGCTTATCGTAAGGACAAGGAATTGAAGGGCCAAGAAGTGGCGAAGATAGGTGCGGCCATTCTGAAACGGGTTCTCGAAGGATCGGAGGGTCGACTGGAG
>JAESUN010000206.1 GCA_016763045.1 Opitutaceae bacterium
AGAAAAGGTTCATTTGGAGACGGAATCCCGTCCGGTCGAGAGCATTGTGCAGCGAGCGATCGAAGTGGAACGAAACGTTCGTACTGCGTTATTGGCTCATTTGTTGAAAGAAGAAAATTGGTCGCGAGTTTTGGTCTTTGTTGCGACCAAGCGACGGGCTAGCAATGCCGCATCTAAACTTGCCAAGAAAGGAATTAGGGCAGCGGTTTTACATGGGGATCTGAAACAGAAGGAGCGCACACAAGCGCTGGAAGGTTTTAAAAAGAAGAAAACCCAAGTGTTAATGGCGACAGATTTGGCGGCTCGTGGAATCGATATTTCTGAACTTCCGTGTGTCGTTAATTATGATCTACCACGTTCGCCTGCAGACTACGTGCATCGCATCGGACGAACAGGTAGGGCGGGAAAGACGGGGGTGGCGGTGAGCTTTATCACCCAGGAAGAAGATCGTCATTTTAAGCTCATTGAGAAGCGTCATGGGATGGCTCTTGAGCGTGAGCGTATCGAAGGGTTTGTTCCCGCAGAGTGGGATCCAGATGCAATCATTGTTTCTCAGGCTCCAGTAAAAGGTAAACGCCGGAGCAAGAAAGACAAGCTGCGCAAAGCGGCGGGAAGACCTCGTCCGAGACCTTCAGAGGAAGCCAGGGATGAAGAAAAACAGCCTTCTCTAGAATCGGAAGAACCAGTTTTTGAATCCAAAAAACCAGCTCCCGAAACAGAGGTGGAGGACTTAAACCCTTGGGCTGAGGCTTTGAAAAAAGCCAAGCGAAACCTTTAGGTTTCACTTGGGGAGGACTACTTTGCCGCTGCGACGACGTCCAGATGCCTTAGGTAGTCCGATATATTTCCAGGGAAAAGATCGAGACCATCCTTGCGGACTTCCAGTACTTTGGTGGCGAGGGGATCCATGAAGGCTCGATTATGAGAGACAATGAGGTAGGCGCCTGTGTATTCAGCGAGAGCTCGTTGCAAGGCATCTTGAGAGCGCATGTCCAAGTGATTGGTTGGCTCATCGAGAATGAGGAAGTTGGCTGATCGGGCTAGCATTTTGGCTAGAGCCAGTCGGTTTCTTTCTCCACCAGAGAGCACGCTGACTTTTTTGAAGACATCGTCGCCTCGAAAGAGAAAGGTCCCCAGAATGGAACGAATGTTGGTGAGGTTTTTGCCTTCGGCAGCATCTTCCATCGTGGCAAGCACAGTAAGCCCCTTGTCTAGTTCATTCGCTTGGTGCTGTCCGAAATAGGAAATATGAGTGCTTGGGCCCATTTCGCGTTCTCCGGACTGGAAGGCCTCTACTCCAGCGATGATTTTTGCAATGGTTGTTTTTCCGGCGCCGTTCACTCCCACGATTGCGATGCGGTCGCCGCGTTCGATGCGGATGTTGGCATTGCGGATGACTTCCAGATCATCGTAGGATTTACAGAGATTGGAGAGCTTGATAATGGTTTGTCCACTGCGTGGTGGTGGGGCGAAAGAGAAGGAAACACTGGCTTCTTCCTCCTCTATTTGAATGCGTTCTATTTTATCCAATGCCTTGATTCTACTTTGAGCTTGTTTGGCTTTGGAGGCTTTGGCCCGGAAACGGTTGATAAACTGTTCAGCTTGTTGGATCTCCTTCTGTTGGCTTTTGTAGGCCTTGAGCTGAAGTTCCTTTCGTTCGGCACTTTGTTTCTCAAAAACGGAGTAATTGCCGCTATAGGTGTGAAGGGAACCCAGGGAAAGCTCGAAGGTGCGATTGCAGATCTCGTCGAGGAAGGAGCGGTCATGCGAGATCATGAGGAGGGATCCCTCATAGCTGTTGAGAAAATTTTCCAACCATTGCTGGGACGTGATATCGAGGTGATTGGTTGGTTCGTCGAGGAGGAGCAGGGAAGGATTGGCTAAGATCAATTTGGCGAGAGCTATCCGCATTTGCCATCCTCCGCTAAACTCTTCGGTTCTGCGTTGCATGTCGGAGCTGGAGAACCCGAGGCCGAGTAAAACAGATTCGATACGGGAAGGGAGTTTACCTGCGTCGAGATCTTCAAGGCGGTGTTCCCATGTGCCGATGAGTTCGAGGGTTTCGTAGAATTCTTCTGAAGAGGTGTCCATCTCATCAAGACGACGCTCTGCTTCTTCGACTTTGGCTTTGAGCCCTAGTACATCGGCGAAAGCGGTTTCTGTTTCCTTAAAAAGGGTGCGGCCGCTCATTTCAATCCCATCCTGAGGGAGGTAGCCGAAGGTGACGTAGTTCGCTTTGTCTACTTTCCCATCATCAATTTTTTCGATTCCGCAGAGGATCTTAAGCAAGGTACTTTTACCCGAGCCATTACTTCCGACGAGTCCGATACGGTCATGGGCGGTGATGGTGGCGTTGATGTCTTTGTAAAGATAGCGTTCTCCATACTGGAGAGTGATGTTTTGCAGTGCGATCATGGTCAGTCATGTTTCCGAGTGAACGGAAAACGAAAAAGGGCCACTTGTGCGAGGGACACAGCGAAGCGTCAATGGCGGAATTTTCCAGAGAAGGCTTCTTTGGGTGGAGACTCTTCGGTGGTTACCGTTATTTTTAGTTTTCTGTTAGCCCTTTTCGTCTGGCTAATTCCAACGCACCGATGATCACGGGATCTTCTCCTAGTTCGGTCAAAGCGATTTTTGGACCTGGGGAAAACGAATTCATCAGGTAAGGCGGAATAGCTTTTTCAACTGCTTTTCTCAATGGCTCTCCGAGTAAGGCAAGGCCACCGCCGAGAACAATAATCGAGGGGTGAAGGAGGTTTCCGACATGTGAAAGGCCAAAGGCCAGATCATCGGCGGTCTCCTCCAGTATGCGAATGGCTGCCGGATCGTTTTGTTCGAGAGCTGCGTGTAGAAATTTTGCTTCTCCTCCCGTCACATCATCAGAGATCAATTGGCAGAGGTGGCTATCAGGGTCTGTTTCTTTCAGCGCGCGGATTTTGCCGTCAACCGCCCAGCCAGAGCAACTAGACTCGACAATTCGGCCACTCTTATCGAGGCGGATATGGCCGATTTCGGATTCTCCAGGAGGCGCGCCATGATAGATATTTCCATCAATAACAAGTCCTCCACCTACGCCGCTGCCCAGCGTTACGTAGAAAGCGGGATTTGCTCCTTTCCCTGCTCCATAAAGTGCTTCTCCCAGGGAAGCAGTATTTGCATCGTTGTCGATGGTGATGGGGCAGTGAGCAATTTCTTCAAGCCAGGGTTTGATCTCAAAGTCATTCCATCCTTCGATGTGATGTGAGCAGCTTACCTTTCCAGTTTGAATGTTGAAGGGGCCACCAAATCCGACTCCGATTCCAGAAATAGTGTGATCGCTAAGCAGTCTTTTGACCCCGTCTTCTATTTGGCTTCGAATGCCGGCAGCTCCCTTTTTTTTATCCACAGCATAGCGATGGCGCTTGAGGATCTTTTGGGGATTTTCTCCTAGAACAACCTGTAGTTTTGTCCCGCCTATTTCGATTCCGATGAGGGTATCCTTCATAAAGAGTGTAGTGATGTGTTATCCAGGAAGTGGAGAGGCGGTATATAAAAAGAAGTCACTGAGCAACCTGTAGGTCACTCATTAAGAGTTGCCGAATACCCTCAATGGGTGGCTCTGTCACGCATCTCAAATCCCATTGAAGAGAAGACGTTGTGAGAGTTTCTTTGATCAGGTCCATTCCAAGTGGAGATGAAAGAAGTCGGCCACTTAAACCACAACGACAGGTTGAAGGGAGGTTTATTTTTTGAGCGACTTGTTGAGCCAGTGTAATGATGGGTGCAATGGATTTGGTTAGAATATGCAGGGCTTCAGGGAGTCCTCCTGTGGCTAAGGTGACAACGGATGGGGCAAATCGGCCGATGAGTTTGTTTGGATCTGAAGAGGTGACATAAATCTTCTCCATGATCTCTTGAAGGTTCGTTATACCCATATAGTTCTGTAGTTCGGAAGTCAGTTGAGTGGAATGGACCCATCCTTGAAGCTCCAGAAATGCTTGGTTCATTCCTCTGCGGCCAAGATCCAATCCGCTTCCAGGATCTCCCATTCGCCAGCCTAATCCACCCGCGTAATGAAGATTTCCTTCGGTGTCTTTTGCGGCGACGAAGGATCCGGTTCCTGCATGGATAGCGAGCCCTGAGGAGTCTCCCACAGCGAGTTGAACAACGGGAATAGAATCATCCACTGAAGTGACGTCGCCCAACCCTTTGAGGTTGGTGGCAATGGATTTCCAGGTTCTCGGAGGTCCGGCCATGCAAAGCAGTGTTCTGTGGATACTGTCATGGGGAATCCCTGCTTCTGCGATCAATTGGGTACAGGTTTGCCGCAGGATTTCTTCTACGCTTTCTCGGCCAAAAAGACTTGGGTTGGTGCCTCCCGTCGATTGTTTGGCAAGAATTTTTCCAGAAGAATCCACCAGGATAAAATCCGTTTTGGTTCCTCCTCCATCAATTCCGATCGAGTATGTGGCAGCAGTCGTCATTTGGAGCAAAAGTATGGAGGTAGAAACAAGTGGGACGCAAGGGGATCTAAAAAAAAGACTGTTACCAGATTTTCCGGTAACAGTCTCCAATAGAAAATAGAAATCCTATGTTCTTTCTGGTCGATGCTTCAATTTTTGACGGGGATAACTCCCAGGTCGTTAACATAGGCGCCCAGGATACTTCCGCGCTTACCTGGTACGATTAGATCATCGGAATGCCAGGACTTTCCCAAATCATCCGAATAAAAGGTGCCTTCTTCAAAAGTGGAAGCCCATAGCCGACCAGAATGGCTTTGGTCGAAAGTGGTTGCTGTAATATTTTGGGAGGGAAGGCCTTCTCCTCGATTGGCCCAGGAAGTTCCTCCGTCGGCAGATACCCAGATGCCCGTGCCCCATCCGCCAACGGCAAAGACCTGGCTATTGGAGGGGTCGGTGGCAACGCCATAGACATTCGCTTCGCTTATTTCTGGAGCAGTTGATCGCCAGGTTTGTCCATCGTCGGAAGAGATAATGACACCTTTTCCTTCAGTGCCTGCAATCCAGATAGATGGATTGGTTTTGTTGCGATCAAGCCGGAGAATAGCAATCTCAGGTGCTGTCGTATTCTGGGTCCAAGTTTCGGCGCTATCCTCACTGATGAATAGCC
>JAESUN010000207.1 GCA_016763045.1 Opitutaceae bacterium
TAAAATCACACTCGAAACAGCTTGCGATTTTATGCTTTATTGCATAGGTTTTCAGCATGAAAGGTGATCCTATCCTCTACGTTAGACGGGGGTGTAATTGGTGCCGCGAAGCGCGTAACTTTTTTGCGACACACGGGATTTCAATGGACATCCGCGATGTGGATGAAGATTACGTCCACCTGAAACGTCTAACGGAAGTAAGCGGACAAGCAAACACCCCTACTTTCGAATTGGATGACTTTATCATATCTGACTTTAATGTGGCTGAACTGATCGAAGAGCTCGATGAATTCCCTTACATAAAAAGTAAGCTGGGGATTCAGGACGACGAACCTCTGGGCTGATTCACAAAGCAAAACCTATTCGTTTTCTGCTGGATTCTGCTGGGGCTTTACGTATAAACACTAGCAATGCCTGAGCCGATAACGTCTTTTTTTTCCCCTAAGCAACAAAAGATCATCGGTATTGCCGCGAGTCTGGCCTCTTTCCTTCTTATCACTGGCTTGCTCGTTTTCATTGCGAGCATCTTATCCAAAGCAGTCGGAACATTTTCAGGACTTCTCTGGCCTTTAGCTGTTGCAGGTATAACGGCTCTCATGCTCCGGCCTGTTGTCGGAGTGATCGAACGCAACCTGCATACCAGTCGGATCTTTAGCGTCATTATTCTCTTCAGTGTTTTTTCTATCTCCGTCCTGGCATTCATCCTCAGTTTCCTCCCCTCTCTTATTACACAACTGATCGGACTTATCGATGAAATGCCCAGCATATGGAATCGAGCAATCACCGCCTTCCGGGAAACTTACCCGGACTGGGTGGAGGCTTATAACCGACAAATAGAAAACGAAACCATTCGCAATTTAATCAATGGGATTCGCGACAACCTAAAGGAACTCGTCAGTTCGCTTTCTCCAAATCTAAAAGCCGCGGGAAATCAAGTATTGGGCATTTTTGGTGTCGCGACAGGCCTAGCCATCATCCCCGTCTATCTCTTTTTCTTTCTACTCTCTGACGAAGACCCGACCAAAAGGCTTCCAGAAAACCTTCCCTTCCTAAAAGATTCAACCCGCGATGACCTCGTTTTCCTCATACAGGAATTCATCAGCATCATCGTTTCCTTTTTCCGGGGCCAGCTACTCATAGGACTGATCATGGGGGCGCTTCTTTCTATCGGTTTCTGGATTATCGGGCTCAAATTCGCCATCATCCTAGGAATGAGTATTGGACTGCTCAATGTGGTTCCTTATCTAGGAACAATCCTCGGACTCGTTTTCACCATGCCAACGGCTTACCTGCAGCCCGAAGGCGGATTCTCCCTACTAGGATTTTCCCTTCTCGTCTTTGTCATTGTGCAAATCATTGAAAGCTACTTGCTCACACCCAAGATAATGGGCAAACAAACAGGCCTTCACCCCGTCACCATCATCATCGCTATCTTTTTCTGGGGAACAGCTCTGGGAGGTATCCTGGGAATGGTTCTCGCGATCCCCCTAACCGCCTTCTTCGTAACCGTCTGGAGACTTGGCAAACGTAAATACTTTGCCGCAATCGTCTAAGATAGCTCCACAACCCATATAATCATGACCCTAAGCCTTTCATTTATGGATAGATTCTCTGCCTTTGGCCTTCTCATTTTACGCGCCGGTATCGGTGCCATGATCGCTTTTCACGGCTATCCAAAATTTATGGGAGGCGTTGAAACCTGGGAAAAAGTCGGCCAAGCCATGACTTTCATCGGAATGGACTACGTACCCGTCTTTTGGGGATTCTGCGCAGCCGTTATCGAATTCTTTGGAGGCATCGCCCTCATCCTTGGACTCTTTACCCGGCTAAGCTCCTTTCTGCTTTGTTTAGTAATGGCAGTTGCCACAACAATGCATTTCTCAATCGGTGACGGCATGGCAAAAGCCGATCACCCCATCGAAATGGGTATTGTCTTTTTAGCCCTCTTTATCATGGGGCCAGGAAGATACAGTATCGATCGCAAGCTAGGCTAACCCAACTTCTTCGGATACGTAAAGAGAAGCAGGTTTCCCGACCCTTCTCTAATATCCGACCAGTGATCGACCCTAAAGCCTATCACTGCGACACCACATGTGGGCACATTATCCACACCACATTGAGTCAGCCCATTCAGAAAATCAGTTATGGCAGGGTTGTGCCCGACCAGCATAATTTTATCCAAGCCACCCTCAACGCCCTGCACCAACTCAAGTAAGGTTTCGACTTCAGCTTGGAAGATATCCTCTGACACAAGTATTTGGGACTGATCATAGCCTATTTCCGAAGCAATCACTTCAGCAGTCGTCTTTGCTCGAACCGCTGAACTACTCATAATCAGCTGTGGTGTCACATTCTGCTCCGCCAGCTCTTTGCCCATTTGTAGGGCATCCTTCTGACCTCGGTCAGCCAGAGTGCGTTCATGATCAACTTGATCATAATCTCCCCAACCGGATTTGGCATGTCGCACAAGATAGAGTATTTTCATAAGGAAGAGAGATTCTTGAACATCCGTCTTTTCGAGACTCAAACCAAACCTAACCAAGCCTGATAGCAGATCAATGGCTTTCTGAGACCTTAATTTTTCACTCGGATGTAGCAAAAAAGCGATTGTCCCCTTCGACAATCGGCTCTTAGCTAAAGCCAATGCTCCAAAAACTCTTTCTACTCGATGGTATGGCTCTGGCCTACCGAGCGCATTTTGCCTTTATCACACGGCCCATCGTCAACTCCCAAGGGCTAAACACTTCGGCCATCTACGGATTCACCAATACTCTGCTGGATCTGATCCAAAAGCAGAAACCCACCCACATGGCATTGGTCTTCGACACGAGTGCTCCAACGGAACGCCACGAAATCTTCCCCGAATACAAGGCTAACCGTGATGAAATGCCGGAAGACCTCAGTATCGCCCTCCCGCACCTTCGCCGGATCGCAGAAGCATTTCAAGTGCCTGTACTCACGCTGGATGGCTACGAAGCCGACGATATCATAGGAACACTCGCTCTGCGTGCTGAAAAGGAGGAGATCACCAGCTATATGGTCACTCCCGATAAAGACTTCGGGCAACTCGTAACGGACAAAACCTTTATCTTTCGACCTTCTTACAAAGGAGATGCTCCGGAAATACTGGGCGTCAAAGAAGTCTGTGAAAAATGGGGTATCGAGAGGGTTGATCAAGTCATCGATATTCTCGGCCTGGCTGGAGACTCCGTAGACAATATTCCAGGGGTGCCTGGAGTCGGCCCAAAAACCGCTCAAAAACTGCTCGCTCTTTACGACTCCGTGGAGGGAATCCTTGAGAACGTTGAGAAACTAAAAGGAAAGCAGAAGGAGAAGTTTGAAAATTTCGCAGACCAAGCTCTGCTATCCAAAAAACTCGCGACCATTAATATCCAGGTCCCCATCAAAGCCTCTATCGAAGGCTTGATCCTCAAGTCACCTGATATGGATGCGGTGAAAAGCCTGTTTGCCGAGTTTGAGTTTCGAACCCTCACCAAACGCTTATTTGGCGAAACAGCTCCAGCTCCTATCAAAACACCGGCCAAGGGAGAAACCCTCGACCTTTTTGCCCCCCCACCACCAAGCAAAGAGGAAACAGAAGAGGCGTCTGCCGATACCGATGGACAGCTCGAGCTCATCTCTGCAACGCCATTTCAGACGATCGAAAATACACCCCATACCTATAAGAGGATAATCACAGGTGAAGAACGTATCCAATTAGCGGATCAACTAAGCAAAGAAAAGAGTTTTTGTTTTGACACGGAAACAACTAGTTTGATCGCGCGAAAAGCAGACTTGGTTGGCATTGCCTTTTCACATAAAGCACATGAGGGGTGGTTTGTTCACATATCAACAGACTCAGCCATCGCAGCAAAAGAGTTGGCTCCTTTCAAAACCGTTTTTGAAAATGCGGGGATTCAAAAAGTCGGACATAATCTCAAATACGATATCGCCGTCCTCAAACACTATGATATTCGTGTCGAAGGACCTCTCTTTGACACCATGCTGGCACACTCACTGGTAGAGCCTGAGCAGCGACATAAGATGGATTATTTGGCAGAGACCTGTCTGAACTATTCTCCTATCCCATTCTCTAAACTCATCGGTGAAGAAAAGGAGAATCTGATCCCTATCACCGAGGCACCTCCTGAGCAACTCGCCGAATACGCCACCGAAGATGCCGATATAACCTGGCAACTCTACCAACACCTAACTCCACTTCTCAAAGAGTGTGACCAGGAAAAGGTTTTCTATGAGATAGAAGTGCCTCTGATTCGCACGCTGATCGATATGGAAGATGCGGGCATCTCGATCGATACCGTTATCCTCGGTGAATACTCAAAGGAACTGGCAGCTCATGCAGAAGAAGTCGAAAAGCAAATATTTGAAGAAGTCGGACATGAGTTTAATCTAAAGTCCCCAAAACAACTGGGAGAAGTTCTCTTTGAGGAACTCAAACTCATTGAAAAACCCAAAAAGACTCGCACGGGGCAATATGCCACCAATGAGCAAATTCTTTCCACTCTAGCTAACGACCACCCTATTATTGCTCGGATACTCGACTACAGAGGCACCGTTAAGCTGAAAAATACTTACGTGGATACTCTACCTGGAACAGTTGATCCGACAACAAATCGCATCCACACGACCTTCGGACAACTGCTCACCGCAACGGGTCGACTTCAGTCCAATAGTCCCAACCTCCAAAACATTCCTATCCGAACTGAACAGGGTCGAAAAATTCGAAAAGCCTTTATCGCCAAAGATACAGATCATCGACTCATCTCTGCTGACTATTCTCAAATCGAACTGCGTATCATTGCAGCCCTCAGCAAAGACGAAGGCATGCTCAAAGCGTTTCGGAACAACGAAGACATTCACCTAGCGACTGCCGCGAAGATCTACAACGTCAGTCCCGAAGAAGTCACTCGTGAGATGCGCAGCAAGGCCAAAATGGTCAACTTCGGAATCCCCTATGGCATCTCGGCCTTCGGACTGGCTCAGCGACTTAATATCCCACGAAGGGAAGCCGCTGAATTGATCGAGCAGTATTTCGCTCAATTCTCAGGAATCGCCAACTATATCGAAGAAACACTTTTACGCACCCGAAAGCTTGGATATGCAGAAACGGTCACAGGCCGAAAACGTCAGTTGAGAGATATCAATTCCGCCAATCAAACCATGAAAAAAGCGGCAAATCGCAACGCGATCAATATGCCGATCCAGGGAACAGCTGCAGATATGATCAAACTAGCCATGGCTCATATCCATCAGGAACTCGTCGAAACAAAAATGGCCACACGACTATTGTTGCAAGTCCATGATGA